>JBEVMD010000350.1:0-7968 GCA_040508835.1 Duganella sp.
CCAACGCGACGATACGATGACTAAATTTCGGGTCGATTTTTGCCAATAACGCTTGTTGAATTTCATAACCCATTTGGTAGGTTATTTTTTCTTCAAACGTGATCCAAACATGATAGCCCCTATTTCCGGAGAATTCGAGTAAATACGGAATTTCTAGGTCATCTAATCCAACGCAGAAACTTCTGACTGAGCTTATTAATTCAGCACGACCTTCCTCAAAGCTTTTCTTATCAAGAAAGGCTTTTATAATATCGAAATCATAACAAATCCATTTAATGGTTCGGTCGATATTTTTTTGATATAGTGCGACTGATTTTCTCTCAGTCAAAACTTTTTTCAAAAATGCAATTGATGCCCCGCCAAATGTCTTGCGGTACGTCCCGTCTTGCTGTTGGAGCGCGTGCCACCCAACATCCGTAGCGAATATTTTGTGGAGAAGTCGTGTAACCTGGTCGAAATTCATTGAGCATGTCGTTAGTTAGTGGTAGCCAATCCATTGTCCAATAGGATCGTTTGTTTTCGCAAGACCTTTCTTCCCATGGCGCTAGTACTCAGAAAGGTATGCATCTGCCCCAGGATGTTGCAGAAAAAAATTTGCCGTATTTCGACGTTGACTATGTTTTTACAGAGATGCTGCACTCCGGAAAAAATTCGTACCACACTTTTGAAGATGTTATACCTGTCGAAAATTACACAGCACGGACTCCGAGCGGCCCGGAAGACACGCGCCGGGATCACCTTCTTGGAAATAACTACCTCATGCAAGGCGGGGTCAGCAGTATTCCCACTTCCGCATGCATGCTCGGTGCTCCGTTTGGGAAGACCTACTTGCCGTGGCTTGTCACTTGTTGCAATTTTGCTCAGGATGTCCAACGATCCGGTAGACAGTAGCTCCATATGTTCCGTGCCCATTGTCATGTTGACTGTCTGGATGTGCCATGCAGCGACATTGAAGTCGAATTCGCGTCTTTTAAATTTTGAAACGTTGAGCGGCGCAGCGCGAATAAGGCAGGAGTGATGTAGGCCAACAGCGCAGCTGTAGGCCTACATCACCTATCCTGCCCTGCTCTTTTCATCGATTTCAGCACGGTCGAGTGCGACAGTGACTTCGATTCGAAACCGATTCGATCAAGGTTGACGCCGGGTTGAGTGAGATTGCGGACCACACGGAGTGGACACGAACCTATACTGGAATTCGGCCACTGAAGAGCGAAGGCTGAATCATCCTGGAGGCTGAGATGGCGAAGACTGATGCGGAAACGATAGACGAATGGGCAAAGCAGCGCACTGTCGCCCGGCGCGAGAAGAACCTGGTCGCGCTGCTGGCGGTGCGCGGCGAGATCGAGTCAGGACTGGATGCCGGTTACACGGCGAGAACTGTCTGGCTCTACCTTTACGAGCAAGGGCGAATACCCTGCAAGTACGGTACTTTTCTGAATTTCGTTAACCGGCACATTCGGCAGCCGCTGCCCGCCAAAGTGCCGGTGGCTCCCAGCAAACCGACACCGGTGACGCCGCTGGCGAAGAAGGGGACGGTGTTTACCCCGCCTGAAAAATTACCTGGATTTTATTTCAATCCCATACCTTGCAAGGAGGACCTGATCTAGAAGCAATACCAGATATCGCCAACTCATTGAGCGATGTCTTCACAGGCAGAGGTAAGATGATTTTTGCCATGGCAGCCTCCTAGCTGTACCGTGAGTCTCGCTCAACGACAGTCGTCCGCTGCTGCTCAGGCTGATGTTCCCTTCCCTTCTCCACCGCATCAAGGTAATCGGCCCAGTCCTGCATCATGCGGCGGCGCTCCTGCAGGAACTGGGCACGGTCGTAGGCGCTGGCGATCTTGTCTTTGGGTGCGTGCGCCAGTTGGCGGTCCACCACCTCGTGGCGGTAGCCCAGCCGCTCCTTGATGGTGCTCATGGCCAGGGCGCGAAAGCCGTGGCCCGTCATGCGCCCCTTGTATCCCATGCGCTCCAGCACGGCCAGGATGGTGTTGTTGCTGATGGGTTTCTTGGGGTCACGCTGGTTCGGGAACAGGTGCTTGCTCCTGCCGGTCAGGGCATGCAGTTCGCGCAGCAGGGCCAGCGCCTGGCGTGACAGGCAGACATGGTGGTTGGTCGTATCCGGGTTGACGGTGAGCTTGCCGCGCTTCATCCGCTGCCAGGGAATAATCCACTCGCCTTTCTCCAGGTCGATTTCGCTCCATGGCGTTTCAATCAATTCGCTGGTGCGCACGAACACGAGCAGCATCAGCCGCAGGGCAATGCGGGTGGGCTGGAACATGCGCGCTTCATTGCGTTCAAGAACGCCAAGAAAAGTTGGCAAGTCGTCGGCATCAATGGCGGCGAAATGCGACGCCTTGCGGGTCTTGAGCACGTCCTTCATGTCCACTACGAGGTTGCGGTCGGTCAGGCCGCACTGGATGGCATAACTGAAAATTTGCGAACATACGGCCTTCATGCGGTGCGCGATCTCGATCGCACCACGGTCCTCAATCTTGCGCAGCGCGGCGATCACGTCATGGTGCTTGAGTTCATGGATTGGCCGATTGCCGATTTCCGGAAAGATGTCGGCCTGAAGCCGATGCATCATGTTCTTGGAGGTCCGCTCGCTCCAGGTTGGCACCTTGTTGGCATACCAGTCGCGGGCAATTTTCTCGAAAGTATTACCCGCATTCGCCGCTGCGAGGCGCTTGGCGTCGTTGCGGTGCTTGGCTGGGTCGATACCCTTCAGCAGCAGGCGGCGCGCTTCCAGGCGCTTTTCTCGCGCCTCCCTAAGCGACACTTCGGGGTAGGGGCCGAACGTCAGCGTGTTCGACTTGCCGTTGGCCTGCATGAACTTCATGCGCCAGATGCGCGACCCGTGAGGGGCCACATCAAGGAACAAGCCGCCACCGTCGAAAAGCTTGTAAGGCTTCTGCCGCGGTTTAGCATTTCTAACCTGCACGTCGCTTAACGGAACAATAATCTTAGGCATCGCAGTCTCCCAGGCAGTAGCGCCGAAAACTACGATAGACGACATTAAAGGAGTAAGGTTCCGAAGGATAGGAGTAAAGTGATCTAGCTCATACGCCCAAAAAACTTGGATGCCCTAGTACAGCTTAGGACGCCACAAAACAAAAAAGCCGCTATAGCAAGGGCTAAAGCGGCTTTTTGTGGGACTTCCCGGGACCTGCTGAGATCGCCTGATATGTATCCTTGGCGGAGAGAGGGGGATTCGAACCCCCGATAGGTTTGACCCTATACACGCTTTCCAGGCGTGCGACTTCAACCGCTCATCCACCTCTCCTGCAATACTTTCCCCTCTCGGAGAAGCCGCGAATTATAGCAAGGATTCCACGTTCCACCAACTTTATTTGCCCGCTACAACAGTCGCTGGCAAATCATCAGCTACAATTACCGGGTCTCTCCCACCGCCCCCGGTCATGCGCCGGCCGCGCGGTTGCGACCTCGCCCCTTCTGCCCGGCCCTTGAACCCGTCCCGGCAACCGCTTGACCGTCTCAACGCGCAAGCGCGCTATACCTGGCAATCCTTAAAACGACTATTAAACGCCGCTGACTTGGCGCCGGATACCTTTTGGTTTAGAGATGATTTATGACGAGTTCGCTTCCCTTCCTCGATAACGGCGGCCATATGGGCGCGCGCATGCGCGACCACGACTGGTCCCACACGCCGCTGGGCGCCCCGGCCACCTGGCCGCAATCGCTGCGCTCCACGCTGTCCGCCTTTCTCAATTCCCCCATGCTGGGCGTGGTGATGTGGGGTCCCGAGCTGCGCCTGCTGTACAACGACGCCTATGCCGAGGCGCTGGCGGACTTGCATCCGGCGGCGCTGGGCGCACCGGCGGCGGAAGTGTGGGGCGAAGCGTGGCGGCAAGTGCGGGCCGACTTCGACCGGGCCTTGGCCACCGGCAAAGGGTTCGCACATAAACATGTGGAGCTGATGGTCGAGCGCAACGGCAAGCTGGAAAAAACCGTGTGGAACTTTGCTGCCGCGCCCATCATCGGCGAGGATGGCACGGTGGCAGGTCTGATCAACCAGGGCATGGAGATTACCGAGCAGGTCCGTAAAGACCAGGAAATCCACCTGAACCAGGCCACGCTCGAGCGCACCGTCGACGAGCGCACGCGCGACCGCAACCGCCTGTGGGAACTGTCGGCGGACATCATGCTGCGCTGCGGTTTCGACGGCCGCATCAATACCGTCAATCCGGCGTGGAAGGACGTGCTCGGCTACGAGGAAAGCGAACTGGTGGGCAGCAACCTGCTCGACCACATCCACCCTGACGACCTGGACCGTACTGCCGAGGCGGCGCGCCAGATGAGCGAAGGCGAATCGTTCGCGCGTTTCGACAACCGCTACCGCCACAAGAACGGCACGTTCCGCTGGATCTCGTGGTCCACCCGGCCCGACGCGGGCAGCATCTACGCCGTGGGCCGCGACTTCACGGCCGAGAAGGAACAGTCCGAAGCGCTGCGCTCGGCCGAGGACGCCCTGCGCCAGGCCCAGAAGATGGAGGCGGTCGGCCAGCTCACGGGCGGCCTGGCGCACGATTTCAACAACCTGCTGGCCGGCATCAGCGGCAGCCTGGACATGATCGAACTGCGCGCCAGCCAGGGCCGCTTCGGCGAGATCATGCGCTACGTGAACGTGGCGGGCGATGCGGCCAAGCGGGCGTCCGCCCTCACCCACCGCTTGCTGGCCTTCTCGCGCCAGCAGACGCTCGACCCCAAGCCCACCGACGTCAACCGGCTGGTGGGCGGCATGGAAGACTTGATCCGCCGCACCGTGGGCCCGGCCGTCAGCATCGAGGTGCATGGCGACGCCGACCTGTGGGCGGCGCTGGTCGATCCGTCGCAGCTGGAAAATTCGCTGCTCAACCTGTGCATCAACGCGCGCGACGCCATGCCCACCGGCGGCCAGATCCGCATTGCCACCGCCAACCACTGGCTCGACAGCGAAACCGCCGATGCCGAGGAACTGCCGGCCGGCGAGTACCTGTCGCTCAGCGTGCAGGATACGGGCACCGGCATGTCGCCCGAACTGGCGGCGCGCGTGTTCGAGCCGTTCTTTACCACCAAGCAGGTGGGCGAAGGCACCGGACTGGGCCTTTCGATGGTGTACGGCTTTGCCAAGCAGTCGGGCGGCCACGTGCGGATTTATTCGGAGCTGGGCATCGGCACCACCGTGTGCATCTACCTGCCGCGACACGACGGCCAGGCCGAGGACATCGATACCGCCAAGAAGACGGCGGGACCGCCGCGCGATACCCGCAGCGCCACAGTCCTGGTCGTCGATGACGAACCGAGCGTGCGCATGCTGATTGCCGACATTCTGACCGACCTGGGCTACAAGGTGATGGAGGCGGAAGACAGCGCGGCCGGCCTGACCGTGCTGCGCTCGGACATCCATGTCGACCTGTTGATCAGCGATATCGGCCTGCCCGGCGGCATGAACGGCCGGCAGATGGCGGAAGCGGGCCGGCTGGTGAAACCGCAGCTGCGCGTGATGTTTTTGACCGGTTATGCCGAGGCGGCCGTGCTGGGTAGCGGCACGCTGGCCGAGGGGATGACGGTCATGACCAAGCCGTTCGATATCGACGCGCTGTCCAACCGGGTGGCGGAATTGCTGTTGGCCCAATAAAAATGGCGGCAACAGGGTAATCGCCCCCGTTACCGCCGCTGTTTTAAGCGATCCCGGAAATCAGGACGCTTGCTTCAGCTGCTCCAGGATGGCCGGGTTTTCCAGCGTGGACACGTCCTGCGTGATGTCCTCGCCCTTGGCCAGCACGCGCAGCAGGCGGCGCATGATCTTGCCGGAGCGGGTTTTGGGCAGGTTGTCGCCGAAGCGGATTTCCTTGGGCTTGGCGATCGGGCCGATTTCCTTGCCCACCCAGTTGCGCAACTCCAGCGCCAGCCGCTTGGCATCGTCGCCGGTCGGGCGCGCCTGCTTGAGCACGACAAACGCGCAGATCGATTCGCCGGTCGTATCGTCGGGACGGCCCACCACGGCCGCTTCGGCCACCAGTGGATTGGCCACCAGCGCCGATTCGATTTCCATCGTGCCCATGCGGTGCCCGGAAACGTTCAGCACATCGTCGATACGGCCCGTGATGGTGAAGTAGCCGGTGTCCTTGTTGCGGATGGCGCCGTCGCCCGCCAGGTACATCTTGCCGCCCAGCTCTTCCGGGAAGTAGCTGGTTTTAAAGCGGTCGGGATTGTTCCAGATGGTGCGGATCATCGACGGCCATGGACGTTTCACGACCAGGATGCCGCCCTGCCCGTTCGGCACGTCCACACCGGCCTCGTCGACAATCGCGGCCATGATGCCCGGCAGCGGCAGCGTGCACGAACCCGGCACCATGGGCGTGGCGCCCGGCAGCGGGGTGATCATGTGGCCGCCCGTTTCCGTTTGCCAGAACGTGTCCACGATCGGGCAGCGCTCGCCGCCCACTTGCGTGTAGTACCACATCCACGCTTCCGGATTGATGGGCTCGCCCACGGTGCCCAGCAGGCGCAGCGACGACAGGTCGTAGTTTTTCGGATGCACGGTCGGATCGACGTCCGACGCCTTGATCAGCGAACGGATCGCGGTGGGCGCCGTGTAGAAGATGGACACCTTGTGCTTGGCCACCGTGTCCCAGAAACGGCCGGCGTTCGGGTAAGTGGGCACCCCTTCGAAGATCACCTGCGTGGCGCCCACGGCAGTCGGTCCGTAGGCGATATAGCTGTGGCCCGTGACCCAGCCGATATCGGCCGTGCACCAGTACACGTCGTTCGGCTTGATGTCGAACGACCATTTCATGGTGAGCGCCGCCCACAGCAGGTAGCCGCCGCTCGAATGCTGCACGCCTTTCGGGGTGCCGGTGGAGCCGGACGTGTACAGGATAAACAGCGGATGCTCGGCATCCACCCATTCCGGTTCGCAGTCCGCCGACTGGTCGGCCACCAGGTCGTGCAGCCACAGGTCGCGGCCTTGCTGGAAGGCGATGTCGCCGCCCGTGCGCCGGTAGACGATCACGTCCTTGATGGTGTCGCAGCCGCCCAGCGCCAGCGCTTCGTCCACGATGGCTTTCAGCGGCAGGTGCTTGCCGCCGCGCAGTTGCTCGTCGGCGGTGATGACGGCCACGGCGCCCGCGTCGATGATGCGCTCCTGCAGCGACTTGGCGGAAAAGCCGCCAAACACCACCGAGTGCGTGGCGCCGATGCGCGCGCACGCCTGCATGGCCGCCACGCCTTCCACCGACATCGACATATAGATGATCACGCGATCACCCTTCTTGATGCCGCGCGACTTCAGGCCGTTGGCGAACTTGCAGACTTTTTCGTGCAGGTCTTTGTAGCTGACGTTGACGGTCTTGCCGTCGTCGGCCTCGAAAATGATGGCGGTCTTGTCGGCGTTGCCGTTGGTGAGGTTGCGGTCGAGGCAGTTGTACGAGACGTTGATCTTGCCGCCTTCAAACCATTTATAGAACGGCGCGTCGTCTTCGTTGAGGGTGCGGGTAAACGGGGTGTGCCAGTCGAGGTGTTCGTTGGCGAGGCGCGCCCAGAAGCCTTCGTAGTCGGCTTCGGCTTCGGCGCACAGGGCGTTATAGCCGTCCATGCCCGACACGGTGGCCTGCGCCACGAAGGCGGCGGGCGGCGCGAAGACGCGGGTTTCCTGTGGGCCTTGCTGGGTGGTAGTGCTGCTCATACTAGTCTCCGTTGTTGGAATCGTTTGCCACAAACATAAACTTGATCGCTTACTGCGCCCTTACAGCGGCTTTGTCACCTTGCTGACGATGATTCTATCAATATTTCAGCCCAGGCATCGGCCGTTGCGGCGGGTGCGGCAGGCAGGCTGCGCGTGTAGAATGTCGGCATCTCATAGTCTGCACCATTTTCAGGAGCCCTGCCGCATGTCCGAGCACACCCCCAACCAGCCGCCCAAGCTGCGCCCGCTACCCGCCTTTATTTTCATGTCGCGCTG
>JBEVMD010000377.1:0-36316 GCA_040508835.1 Duganella sp.
TCGGCCCCTCGATTGGAGAGCCTAGTTGGGCAAATCGAACACGAGCACTTCCGCATCGGTGGCGTTGTCCAGCGTGACCAGGTTTTCCGCCGTGATCTTCAGCGCATCGCCGCCTTTGAGGGCCGTGCCGTTCACCGTCACGTCGCCGCGGATCACGTGGACATACGAGATGCGGCCGGCAGCCAGTTCATGTTTCACCGCGTCGCCGGTCCGCAGGATGGTGGCAAAGATCGAGGCATCCTGGTGGATCAGTACCGAACCTTCGCGGCCGTCGTTCGAAGCGATCAGGCGCAGGGTGCCCAGTTTGGTCTCAACCGGGAAGTTCTTTTCCTCGTAGCTCGGAGGAATGCCGACCTGGTTTGGCTGGATCCAGATCTGCAGGAAATGCACTTTTTCGTCGGCGTTGTGGTTGAACTCACTGTGACGCACACCGGTGCCGGCGCTCATGCGCTGGACATCGCCGTAGTGCAGCACCGAGCCCGTGCCCATGCTGTCCTTGTGTTCCAGCGCGCCCGACAGCACGTACGAGATGATTTCCATGTCACGGTGACCGTGGGTGCCGAAACCCTGGCTGCCTTGCACGCGGTCTTCGTTGATCACGAGCAGGGGGCCGAAGCCGACGTGTTCGGGATCGTGGTAGTGACCGAACGAGAAGCTGTGTTTGGAATCGAGCCAACCATGGTTGGCGGCACCGCGGGCTTCACTTTTACGAATTTGCAACATGATAGGGCTCCATTTCTAGTTGATTAATGTGCGATAATTTTGAACGGTTTCTTGAACTAAACTTCCGGTTCGCTTGGTTATCGCTGCATCCATGGAACAAAGTATAGGCCTCCGTTGCCGTTTTAAAAAACGGAAAAATTACCGCCCTATCATCGAAAAAATCGAATGCTCAGATTAAGCCTGGAAGCCCTGCAAATCGTCGACGCCATCGACCGCCGCGGCTCGTTCTCCGCCGCCGGCAAGGAACTGCACCGCGTGCCGTCCACCATCTCGTACACGGTGGGCAAACTCGAGGACGACCTGGGCGTACAGGTGTTCGAACGCAACGGCCCGCGCGTGATGCTCACGGCCGCCGGCGCCGAGCTGCTCAAGGAAGGGCGCTATTTGCTCAAGGCCGCGCAGGACCTGGAACACCGGGTGCGCCGGGTGGCGTCCGGCTGGGAAACGGAATTGTCCATCGGCAGCGATTCGATGTTCTCCGCCTGCATGTTCCACGAGGACGTCAAAGCGTTTTACGAAGTGGCCCAGCAGACGCGGCTGCGCATCATGCAGGAAGCGCTGTCCGGCACCTGGGAAGCGCTGCTCGACCGCCGCGCCGACCTGCTGGTGGGCGTGGCCGGCGACGGCCCGGCCGGCGGCGGCTATGTGTCCGAGCCGATCTGCAAGATCGGCTTCGTGTTTGCCGTGGCGCCCAGCCACCCGCTGGCGGCCGTGGACGAAAAGCTCGACCGTGCGCACTTGCAGGGCTACCGCGCCATCAGCGTGGCCGACTCCGCCCGCCGCATGGCGCCGCGCACCGTGGGCCTGCTGCTGGGACAGGACACGCTGACCGTGCCCGACATGAAAACCAAGCTGCAGTACCAGCTGGCCGGCGTGGGCTTCGGCTTCCTGCCGGAACCGTGCGCTCGCGCTGCCATCGACGCCGGCCTGCTGGTGGAAAAACAGGTGGCCGAACCGAAACCGGCCGAGACCTTCTATCTGGCGTGGCGCAGCGGCGAAAACGGCGCGGCGCTGCAATGGTGGCTGGCGCGCATGCGCGCCGCCCGGCTGCCGGAACGTCTGTTGCAACATTTGCCACATCATGCACTGTCGATTTGACGCAGGACAGACAAATGCACGGTCCGACGTCCTGTTACATATGCAATGTTGACCGAGGCCAATAATTTCGGAGTACCATAGCAGGATGCCCACCTGTTTTGCTGGATCATACCCATGACCGCGTTGACCGCCCATCCGCCCGTATTGCTGCACCCGCTGGCCGACCGCCAGGGTGCGCCGGCGGCATTGCTGCTCGATGTAGACTGTACCGCCGGGGACGCGGGGGCGCACCTGCCTGCATACCTGCTGAACCCGCTGCTGCCCCAGCTGGCCGGCGGCAGCATGGGCTGTTTTTACCGCGCCGCAGTGCCGCAGGCAGTGGCCGATGCGCTGGCGCAGGCCGGCTGGCAGGCGCTGGCGGCCGACCAGTTGCAGCGCCTCGACAGTCCGACGCTGCCGGCTGCGGGCGCGCCGTGGACCGAAGGCGAATGGTTCATGGCGGCGCCCCCGAGCCCGGTGGGCGCGCAAGTGGCGTCGCGCGCGCTGGCGCTGCATCTGGTGCAACTGGTGTCCGCCGACGCCGACACCCATGAAATCGAAGCGGCGCTGCGCCAGGACCCCACGCTGTCGTATCACTTGCTGCGGCTGGTTAATTCGCTGGGCATGAGCACCGGTCGCCGCGTGACCAGTTTTTCGCAGGCGATCCTGATCCTGGGCCGCTCGCAGCTGCGGCGCTGGCTCAACCTGATGCTGTTCTCGTCGCGCGAAGGCGACCGCCGCTCGCCGATGCTGCTGGCGCGCGTGGCAGTGCGTGCCCGCACCATGGAATTGCTGGCGCGCGATACGGGCCTGTCCAAGACCCAGCAGGAGCTGGCGTTCATGGTCGGCATGTTCTCGCTGCTGGGCGTGCTGTTCGGCATGGCGCTGCCCGATGTGCTCAAACCGCTGACCATCAGCGAGTCCGTGCAGCAAGCCTTGCTGGCGCACGAGGGCGAGCTGGGGCAGCTGCTGTCGCTGGTCGAAGCAGCCGAGCGCGACGATCATCAGGCGCTGGCGCCAGCCCTGCTGGCATTGCAGGTCGAGCCGGCCCAGTTCGGCCAGATCGTCGTCGAGGCCTATCTGTGGATGCAAACCATTGCGGCCGGCAAAGCCGGCAAGGCCGCCAAAGCGGACCCGCGCCATGCTTGACGCCATCGAGCGCTGCCTGGCATTGAGCGCGCGGGCCCGCACCGAGCAGGGCGAGGCGCTGGCGCTGACCCTGGCCAACCTGCAGCAATGGCTGGGCGAAGCGCGCTCGCGCATCGCGCCCGCCGTGCCGCCACCGGCGGCGGACGACCAGGCCGTGCTGGAACTCGACCTCACCGGCTACCTCACCGCCTGGAGTCCGGGCGCGGAGCAGATGTTTGGCTACACGGCGACCGAAGCGCTGGGCCAGCACGTGCTGTTCCTGTACGCCCACGATGACGAGGACGGCCACATTGCCGAACTCTCGTCCGAACACGACAGCCGGACCGGCGTGCGCGCGGAAGTGCGGCGCCGGCGCAAGAACGGCGAGATCATCTGGGTCAAGCTGCACATCGTGCTGCGCCACGACGGCCACGGCGAGCCGCTGGGCATGCTGGTCAAGCTGGACCGCATCGACGCCGCGCTCACCGACGCCGACAAGGTCAACCTGCATGCGCGCATCATCGAGGACAGCGACCAGGGCGTGCTGATCACCGACGCCAACGAACGCATCGTTTCCATCAATTCCTCGTTCACCCGGATCACCGGCTATTCGCCCGAGGAATCGATTGGCCAGACGCCGGACCTGCTGCGCTCGGGCGTGCACAGCGCCGAGTTCCGCGCCATGGTGCGCGCGGCCATGCGCGGCGCCGGTCCCTGGCGCGGCGAGATCATCGGCAAGCGCAAGAACGGCGAACTGTTCCCGCAGTCGGTGACCATCAGCGCCGTGCGCGACGCCAACGGCGACGTGAGCCACACCTTCTCGCTGTTTTCCGACATCAGCGAGCACAAGGATGCCGAAGCGCGCATGCAGCGCATGGCCAACTACGACCCGCTGACGGGTCTGCCCAACCTGTGCCTGCTCACGCAGCTGGTGGGCCAGGCGCTGATGGAAACCAAGCGCTCGCAGGCGCACGGCGCCATGCTGGTGATCGAGATCACGCGCGTGGGCGCCATCAGCGACACGCTGGGCGCCGACATCGGCAACGAGCTGCTGTGCGAAATCGGCCGCCTGTTCCGGCACACGCTGCGCGAAGTGGACGTGCTGGCCCGGCTGGACGGCCACAAGTTTGCCGTGGCGCTGTTCAATATCGACAAGCGCGAGCATGCCGGCGTGGTGGCGCAAAAGCTGCTCGACGCGCTGGTCTTGCCCATCGAGGTGGGCGCGCACAGCCTGCAGGTGGGCGCGCACATCGGCATTGCCGTGTACACCGACGACGGCCACGACGTGTCCACGCTGATCCGCTACGCCGACGTGGCCATGGGCCGCGCCGCGCAACACATCGAGGCGAGCTTCCTGTTCTACAGCGAGGAAATGAACCAGCGCGCCAAGGAGCACCTGCGCATCGAAAGCGAACTGCGCCAGGCAATTGCCCACGACGAGCTGCTGCTGTTTTATCAGCCCAAGGTGAGCCTGCGCAGCGGCCGCATCGTGGGCGCCGAGGCGCTGTTGCGCTGGCGCCATCCGGAACGCGGGCTGGTGGCGCCGGGCGTGTTCATCCCGGTGGCCGAGGAGAGCGGGCTGATACTCGACCTGGGCGCCTGGGTGCTGGAGCACGCGTGCCGCCAGATCAGCGCCTGGCGCGATGCCGGCCTGGGCGCCATGGTGCCGCCGATCGCCGTCAACCTGTCGGCGCGCCAGTTCGACAGCGGCCTGCCGGCGCGCATTGCCGCCGTGCTGGAGCGCTACGGCGTGCAGCCGGACCAGATCAACCTCGAGATCACCGAGAGCCTGCTGGTGCGCGGCACGGATCGGGTGATCGCCATCATGAACGAGCTGGTGGCCATGGGCATGTCGCTGGCGCTGGACGACTTCGGCACCGGCTACTCGAGCCTGGCCTACCTGAAAAAATTCCCGATCAGCACGCTCAAGATCGACCGCTCGTTCGTGATCGGCCTGCCGTACGAGGAAAACGACTGCGCCATCGCGCGCGCCATCGTCACCATGGCCCAGCAACTGCGCCAGGAAATCGTGGCCGAAGGCGTGGAGACGGTCGAGCAGATGCGCTTCCTGCGCGAGCTCGGCTGCGACCAGCTGCAGGGTTACTTGTTCAGCCCACCAGTGCCGGACGCGGAATTTGCCGCCATGCTGCGCGACGGCAAACGCTTGACCTTCACCGCGCCGGCGTAGCGCGATTGGTACGGCGCCATGCGTGCGCGTCTGGCGTGCCGGGCGTAAAGATGACAGAATCGACGTGCACTGTTGCTGGATATGACAGCTTCTTGGACAAGGAGAATTACATGCAAAAACGTACCTTTCTGATGCGCACTTCGGCTGCCGTGCTGCTGGCCGGCCTGGCCCTCGGCGGCTGCACCACCACCACGTCCACCGGCGGCGCCGCCAAGTCCGATCCGGCGGCCGTCAAGACCGATATCGAGCGGGGCGCGTACGACACGCTCGAACGCCTGTACCGGGAAGTCAAGGGTTCGCGCGAGCTGGTGCGCAAGGCCAATGGCGTGCTGGTGTTTCCGAACGTGCTGGCGGCCGGGCTGGTGGTGGGCGGCGAATACGGCCGTGGCGTGCTGCGCACGGGCGGCCAGTCCGTCAATTACTACAGCCTGACCACGCTGTCGGTGGGCTTCCAGGCCGGCGCCCAGTCCAAGGGCGTGGTGATGCTGTTCATGAGCAAGGAGTCGCTCGACAAGTTCCGCAACAGCCGTGGCTGGACGGCCGGCGTCGATGGCTCGGTGGCCGTGATCAACGTGGGCGCCAATGGCGAAGTGGCCACCAACACCGTCAACGCGCCGGTGCAGGCGTTCGTGCTCACCAATGCCGGCCTGATGGCCAACCTGAATCTGGAAGGCACGAAAATCAGCAAGCTCGATTTTTAAGGCTCCCGAATTTGCCGGCGAACTTGCCGGCGAACTTACCGGCATATTCACGGCGACTTGCCGGTAGGGTCACGACAACCGGTCCCTCGTCAGTCGCAGGCGGCCGCCCCCGGATTGGCGGGGCGGCTGTCAGTCCGGGTCCACGTCCTCGCTGATTTTTTCGGTCAGCGCCTTGAGCAGCGGCGGTGCTGCGTCCAGGTGGTAGCGCACCTTGTGGGTCTGGCCGCCCTGGTCCAGTTCCAGGTCGTATTGAAAATCCCACGGCTTCGGTGCCGGCTTGATCAGCTGCTCGGGCAGCGCGAACAGGTCGCACGCCTGCATGATCGATTGGATCTGTTCGGCCTGGTCGTGGGGCAAGCGGTCCAGGTCCACCGTGCGGGTTTGCGCGCCAGCCGGTCCGGCGAAGCCGCCGGTGCATGTCAGTCTCATGCGCATGATGCCTCCTTTCAGTCCACGCCTACCACTTTCCAGGCCGCGCGCACCGCGTGCTGTTCGGCCGAATCGGCGCCGTACAGCAATGCCGCCGCCTGCGCGGTGGCCTGGGCCATGTCGGAAAACGTGGCGTCCGATTTGAGCAGCGCCAGCGACTTGTACCAGATCGGCGCGGCCTTGGTCCACGAGTTGCCCTTGAGCGCGATGCACGCCGCGTAAAACGCGTGGTTGGGGATGCCGGAGTTGGTGTGGACGTCGCCGTCCTCCACGAAACCGTCCATGGTTTTTGGTTGGTCATCGCCCGACCAGGTAAGTTCCGTGTTGCCCGGATCGGCCATCGACCGCAATGCCTTGCCGACACCGGGCGCCATGATGCCGGCGCCGATCAGCCAGTCCGCCTTGGCGCTGCTCTGCTTGAGCGACCATTGCTTGACCACGCTGCCGAACACGTCGGAGATCGATTCGTTCAGGGCGCCGCTCTGGCCCACGTAATCGAGGCCGCCCGGCACCGCGTACTGGGTCAGTCCGTGGGTGAGCTCGTGGGCGATGACATCCACCGCGCCGGTAAATCCCATAAACAATTTACCGTCGCCATCGCCGTACACCATTTGCTGGCCGTTCCAGAACGCGTTGTTGAATTTCTTCTGGTAGTGGACGGTGGAATCGAGGCGCATGCCCTTGCCGTCGATGGAGTTGCGCTTGAACACCTTGCGGAAGAAATCGTAGGTGATGCCGGCGCCGTCGTAGGCGCGGTTGGCGTCGTCATCGGCAATCGGGGCGGCATCTTCCTCGCGCACCAGCGTGCCGGGCAGGGCGGACAGTCCGCCCGCATCGTACACGCTGCGGTGTTTCTTGCCGGGTGCAATGCTGAGCACGACCGGCGCAATCGAACGCTGGCCGCGCAGGTGGGCCGACTCTTCGGCCTGGTCCAGCAGATGGTCGCGGTCGTAAGCGTCAAGCGCCTCGTCGGCCAGGTAACGCAGCATCTTGGACGAGATGATGCAGCAGGTGCAACGGTAGGGATGGTGTGCCATGGCGAGCTCCTTTACGGACACGATAGCACGAGTTAACCGCGTTTAGCGCACACGCAGGGGATCGAGCAGGCTGCGCAGATCGTTGTGGTCAAGTTTATACATGAGCGCAACCAGGGCGCCCAATTCGCCGGCAGGAAAACCTTCGCGCGCGAACCAGCCCAGGTAGTGGCCGGGCAGGTCGGCGAGCTTGCGGCCCTTGTATTTACCGTAGGGCATTTCGCGGGTGAGGAGCAGGGCGAGTTTTTCGGAGTTCATGGGCTGGCATGATAAACCATCGCTCATGCACTGGACGGCGGCCAATTGATCGGCTAGTCTAAGTCAGAAATTTGTCATTACCCGCAACATCACCGTGCGCGGGTCGCCCAGCGGCAGCACGTTGGCGCTTAGCACGCCCGCATAGTAGTCGCGGTCGAACAGGTTTTTCACGCTCAGGGTCATGCGGTACGACCTGGCGTCGTAGCTGAGGTTGGCGTCCACGGCCGTGTAGCCGGGGATGGTGTATGTCACCGCCGGTCCCGTCTTTTGCGCTTCGTACCGCACGCCCAGGCCGCCGCCGAAGCCGCGCAGGACGCCGTCGCGGAAGCGGTAGTTGGCCAGCAGACTGGCGCTCTGGCGCGGGACGTTGAGCAAACGCTTGCCGACATTGCCCGTGTTGTCCTCGGTGACTACGCCGTCGATCAGCGACAGCGCCGCCTGCAGATCCCAGCCGTTGCGCAGGTCGGCGTTCAGTTCGGCCTCGAAACCCTTGGTGCGTTCTTCGCCCGTCTGCACCTGCGCGCCGGGCTGGGCGGCAATGTGGTCCGGGTCCGGATCGGCCGTGGTGACGTTGCGGCGCTTTAAATCGTACAGGGCCACGGCGCCCGTGATGCGGCCGTTCAGGTAGTCGAACTTGGCGCCGATTTCCGCCTGCTTGCCTTGCTCGGGCTTGAACTGGTCGCCGAAGAAATCGGTGCCGCTCACCGGCAGGAACGACGTTGCGTAGCTGACATACGGCGAAATATGGGGCGTGACGCGGTACAGCAGGGCGGCGCTGCCCGTGGTCTTGTTGTTCTTCAGTTTGCTGGTAGTGTTGCGCAGCGCGTCATAGACCTCGTTGCTGCTGCGGTCGTGGCGCGCGGCCAGGCTCAGGTTCAACTGGTCGGTCAGGGCCACCTGGTCGCGCAGGTATGGCGCCGCGTACTCGACCGTGGCGTCGGTCAGCGTGCCGGGCGTGGCGTTGCAGGTGTACGGCTGGTGGTACGCCGGGCGGTACAGGTCGAGCGGGGCGATGCGGCACGACGTATTGCCGCTGCGGATCTTGTCGCTGTTGAGATCCAGTCCGGCCATGATGGTGTGGCGCTGGCCCAGCACGTCGAAGGCGCGCTCCACGTAGGTGTCCAGCGCGCGGTTGTTGCCTTGCACGTCCTGGATCGCGCCGCTGCGCGCCTGCGACGTGTTGTTGGCGAGCGCGCCGAGCGAAACGAAGCGGCCGTCCATGTCCAGCTTCTGGAAGCGCGCGTTCTGCGCCAGCTTCCAGCCGTCGTCGAACCGGTGCACCAGGCTGTAGCCGATGGCGGCCTGGCGCGAGCGGTACGGGCCAAAGCCGGGCTCGCCCGTGAATTCGTCGCGGTCGAACGGGCCGTTCGGGTTGGGCAGCAGGGTGCCGCGCAGCGGCGCGCCCTGGCTGCGCAGGTATTCGCGGTCCATGTACGACGACAGGATGGTGAACTCGGTGCGGGCGCCGAAGTCCAGCGACAGCGACGGCGCAAGGTAGCGCTTTTTGAAATACACGAAAGCGATCGGATCGTCCTGGTCCGACCACATGCCGTTCAGGCGGAACGCGGCCTTGCCCGAGGCGGACAGCGGCCGGCCGAGGTCGAAGTCTACCTGCTTGAAGTCGTTGCTGCCGTAGGTCGCGCCGACGGTGTTGAACGCCTCGGCGCGCGGGCGCTTGCTGACCATGTTCACCAGACCGCCCGGCTGCACCATGCCGAAGTTGATCGACGCCGGCCCTTTTAAAATTTCGATGCGCTCCACGCCAAACACGTCCTGGCCCACGTACTGGTTCTGACCGCGCTTGAGGCCGTCGATGTACAGCGACTCCGATGCGCGCTGGCCGCGGATGATGAAGTCGTCCCAGCCACGCCGGCCCCAGCTGCCCGAGGCCACGCCGGCCGTCGTCTGCAAGGCCTCGTTGAGATTGGTGACGCCGCGCGCGTCGAGCAGGTCGCGGGTCAGCACGGTCACCGACTGCGGCGTTTCCAGCAGTGACAGGTCGGACTTGGTGCTGCTGGCGCGGCGCGCGGCAAAGCCGGTGTCGTCGCTGCGCGCGCCGGTGATTTCCACCACCTGCGGCGTGGCGCCGGCTGCAGCGAGGTCAGCCGCCTGGGCGGAGGAAACCAGGGCGCCCGAACAGACCAGCAGCGCGCAAAGTCGGGCAATCAGGGTGGGTGTCGGATGGGTTGTGCTGGCGTGGGTCATCGATCATTCTTTTGATTATTGATAATGATTCTCATTATACTTGTATGATATCTGACAAGTACACCTCGAAAGTCCAGCGCTGCCTGCGTAAAAACACGTAAAACTGGGCGATAGTTGCGATAGTTGCGATGACGGCAAATGTATTGTGCCGAATCGCGTCTTTTTATCACTAAAGAAAGTGCGGATACTGCATGACTTACCTTCACGAGGAGTCATGTCATGCCTATTGCTTTGCTGGCGCTGACCATCAGCGCGTTTGCCATCGGTACCACCGAATTCGTCATCGTCGGGCTGCTGCCCACGATTGCCCGGGACCTGGGCGTCAACCTGCCTTCGGCCGGTTTATTGGTCAGCCTGTATGCGCTGGGCGTGGCCGTGGGCGCGCCTGTGCTGACCGCGCTGACCGGCAAGCTGCCGCGCAAGGCCTTGCTGCTGTCGCTGATGGTGCTGTTCACGCTCGGAAACTTGCTGGCGTGGCAGGCGCCCGGCTACACGTCGCTGATCTTGGCGCGCATCCTGACGGGCCTGGCGCACGGCGTGTTCTTCTCGATCGGTTCCACCATTGCCACGTCGCTGGTGCCGAAGGACAAGGCGGCCAGCGCGATTGCCATCATGTTCACCGGCCTGACGGTGGCGCTGGTGACCGGCGTGCCGCTGGGAACGTTCATCGGCCAGCATTTCGGCTGGCGCGAAACCTTCCTGGCCGTCTCGGCGCTGGGCGTGGTGGCGTTTGTCGGCAGCCTGCTGTTCGTGCCCAACAATATCAAGCACAGCGCGCCGGCCTCGCTGCTGCAACAGGTCAAGGTGCTGGGCGAACCGCGCCTGCTGCTGGTGTACGCCATGACTGCCATCGGCTACGGCGGCAGTTTTACGGCCTTCACGTTCCTGGCGCCGCTGCTGCAGGATGTCTCGGGCTTCACGGCCGGCGCCGTGGGACTGGTGATGCTGGTGTACGGCGTGTCGGTTGCGGTCGGTAATATCTGGGGCGGCAAGCTGGCCGACCGCCGTGGTCCCGTCGGCGCCTTGAAAATCATTTTCCTGGGACTGGCCGTGGTGCTGCTGGCGATCACGTTCGTGGCGCCGTTCAAATGGCTGATGCTGGCCACCGTGCTGGCGTGGGGCGCATTTGCCTTCGGTAACGTGGCCGGGTTGCAGGTGTACGTCGTGCAGCAGGCCGAGCACTTTACGCCGCGCGCGGTGGACGTGGCGTCCGGCCTGAACATTGCCGCGTTCAACCTCGGCATTGCCGGCGGCGCGTGGGGCGGCGGCCTGATCGTCCAGCACCTGGGACTGGTGCACACGGGCTGGCTCGGCGCGCTCGTGGTGCTGGTGGCGTTCGGCCTGACGGTGCTGAGCGGCCGGCTCGACGCATGCCATCCGCAGCCGCGGGCCACTGGCGACCGGCCGGCGCGTGTGGTGGCGCACTGAGCGCGTCCGATGCGGGGGAGCGGCGGCAGGGCCTTGTCATACAATAAGGCTTTCCAACCTCCGCTCCCTTCCATGGCCCACATTCATCCGACCGGCTGGCAGGAAATGTCCGTCACCGGCACTGCCGCGCGCGAAATCGAAACGCTGTCCTACCTCGAGGCCACGCTGGCCGACCTGCCGTACCGCGTGTACCACGGCGTGCACTGGACCAACGTGGAGCAGGGCTACTCGGTCTACGGCGAAATCGATTTTATCCTGGTCGCGCCCAACGGCCGCCTGCTGCTGATCGAGCAGAAATCGGGCTTTCTCAGCGAGACGCCGGACGGCCTGATCCGCCACTACGAAGGCAAGCCTCGCAAGGTGGCCAATCACATCCTGCGGTCGATCAAGGGACTGACCGAGCGCTTCGGCAGCGAGCTGTCGATCGACTACCTGCTGTACTGTCCCGACTACGTCGTGCGCAATCCCAACCTGGCCGGCATCGACCCGCGCCACATCCTTGACGCCAACAGCAAGCACAAGCTGGCGCATACGATCCGCGAAACGCTGCCCATCGACGAGCCGCAGCCGGGCGACAAGTTCGACAAGGTCACGCGTTTCCTCTCCAACATGCTGAGCCTGCGGCCCGATCCCAGCTCGATGATCGGCAATGCGGCAGGCATGGTGGCGCGGCTGTCGGGCGGGCTGTCCACGTGGGCGCGGCGGCTCGAGTTTTCGCCGTTCCGCCTGCACGTGATGGGCACGGCCGGCAGCGGCAAGACCCAGCTGGCGCTGGCCGAATACAGCGACGCCATCGAGGCGGGACTCACGCCCCTGTACGTGTGCTACAACCGGCCGCTGTCCGACCATATCGAAAAACTGGTGCCGGCCGGCGGCAAGGTGACGTCGTTCCACATGCTCAGCGACGCGTTTTCGCGCGCCCAGGGCACGATCCCCGACTACTCGGCACCCGACGTGTGGGAAAAAATCGAAGCGCAGATGATGGCGTCCGAGCTGCCGCCCGAATGGCGGTACGACGTCCTGATCGTCGATGAAGGCCAGGATTTCTCGCCGGCCTGGCGCGACATCCTGCTGCGCATGCTCAAGCCGGAAGGCCGCGCCATCTGGCTCGAAGATCCCAACCAGAACCTGTACGGCCGCGACCCGGTGCCGCTGCCGGGCTGGGTGACGCTGCATTCGGACACCAACTACCGCAGCCCGCGCCAGATCATCGACATGCTGACGTCGATCGGCGCGGTGCAGATGCCGGTGGAAGCGGGCAGCCCGTTCCGCGGCGCCGACATCGAGGAGCTCACGTATCCCGACGGCGACACCGACGCCATGCTGGCGCAAACCCGGCGTGCCGTCACCATGTGCCTGGCTGCGGGTTTTGCGCGGCACGACATTGCCATCGCGTCGTTCCGGGGCCGGGAAAAATCGGTGATCCTGCACATGGACCAGCTGAGCGACGCCCATACGCTGAAATCGTTCACCGGCGCCTACGACTTATTCGGCACGCCCGAATACCGCGACGGCGGCCTGCTGGCCGAGACCGTGTACCGGTTCAAGGGCCAGTCGGCGCCGGCCATCATTTTTACGGAAATCGATTTCGAACAGGTGGACGAACGCGTGCTGCGCAAGCTGTTCGTGGGCATGACGCGGGCGCGTTTGAAACTGGTGCTGGTGCTCAGCGAGCGGGCCGAGCAGCAGTTGCTGGACCGGATGTAGGGGCACCCTGCAGGACCCCCGTGCGGTTGGCATGCCGCAGCGCTTGGGGTCAGACCCCGGGGGGCGGGGTGGCCGGGTTCAGCGCACGGCCAGCATCGTACCCGACGCGCCATTCCACACCAGCTGGGTGGACATGTCGCGCCGCGCCATCAGCTTGTCGTTCACGTACAGGTTGGTCTTGATCGTGTACACGCCCTGCGGCGCCTGCTGCGGCAGGCTCAATTCGAAACTGTTTTCAAAGCGGCCGCCACTGCGGTTGACCAGCGGCTTGTCCTTGCTGCGGATCTGTTCGCCGTGGGTGTCGTACACCACCATTTCTTCGCGCACTTCCGTGATGGGCGTCACGCTGCCATTGACCAGTTCGACCGTGCTCTTGATGACCATCGGTTTGCCGCGCTGCACGACGTTATTCGACATCTGCGGCGTGTACGACACCACCTGCGGCTCGGCCGGCAAAGCGCCGCGCGTCTTGACGTAGTCGCGGTCGGCCTGGGCGGCCGTCTTGGTCTGGCGCGACTGCGAATTGACGGCCACGCAACCGAGCGCGCCCACCACGCCGCCCAGCGCCGCGCCCTTGACCGCACCCTTCTTGCCGTCGATCAGCGCTCCCAGCAGCGTGCCCACGGCCGCGCCGGCGACAGCCGTGCCGCCCACGCTGCACGGATCTTGCCGGGCTTGCTGATTTTGCTGACTCTGCTGATTTTGCTGCTGGTAGACCTGGCGGTTCTGGCCGCCGCCGTTTTGCTGCGGCAGATTGGCGCAGCCGGCCATCAGGCTGGCCAGCAACAGCGAGGCGACGACTTTGGTGGGGGCGGAATTGTTCATGATGGTTTCCTGAGGTTCAGATTAGGCTGGGGCACCGCGAGCAAACGCAGCGGGCTACGCTCTCGGCCGGCGGCGGTTGCTCAGCGTATGGTGGTTTCCTGTTGCATCAGCTGGCGCTCGCGCTCGCGGATCAGGCGCGCCACGGCGTCCAGGCGCGGGCTGGCCGGGTCCATGCGGCGCGCGCTGTCGATATAGGTGCGGGCAGCGTCGAAGCGGCCCTGCGACAAGGCGGTCTCCGCATCCTGGATAAAACCCACGGCCATTTCCGCCTTGGCGCTATGCACTTCCGGCTTGACGACGGGGGTGGCCGGCGCGCGCGCGGTTGTCGCGGTTGTAGTCGGCGCTGGCGTCGCAGCCTGCGCTGGCACTTGCGCCGTTGCCGGCGTACCGACCGCGGCCGGCGCCGCTGCCGCTGCCGCTGCGGCCTGCAAATCGGCCAGCGACGCGCGGAAGCCGGGCAGTTCGCTGGCGTCGCTGTTCAAGCCTGCCAGGCGGTCGATGGCCTTGGCGGCGGCGTTGGGGTCGCGTTGCGCCAGCGCGCGGCGGGCGGCATCGGTGGCGTTGCCGGCCGCGCTGCTGGCCGTGTTGAGGCGCTGGCGCAGTTTTTTGCCGGTGGCATTGCTGGCGCAGCGCCGGTCCAGCTTGTCGAGGCCGCTGCGGGCGGCGCCCAGTTCGTGGTTGTCGAGCTGGTCGTCGATGGCGCCAAGCGCGCGCGTGCACGCCGTGGCGGCATTTTCCACCTTGAGGATGTCGGCCTGCAGGTTTTCCGCTTTCGATTTCAGCGCGCCGCCGCAACTGTCGTTGGCGCGTATGCCCTGGGCATTGGCGCCGGCCACGTCGCCGGCGGTCAGCCGTTTTTCGCCCTGGCTGACTGCCGCCAGGCAAGCCTGGTCGTCCCTGGCCGAGCGGCCCTTGAAGCTGTTGTACACGATGAAGAAACCGACCAGGGCCAGCACTACGATGGCGGCCGTGCGGCTGGCGCTGCGCTTCGGGCGCGGGTTCGGCGCCGCACCGGCTGCCGAACTCGTTGCCGGACCTGTGGCCGAACGCGGCGGCGGGTTGCTGCCGCCTGCGGCCCAGTCCACGGGCGCCGCTGTTCCGACACCAGCGGCCGGCCGGGCGCCCGCCTCCTTCGGTTTTTGCAGCGACTCCGGCAGGTGCACGGGCGGCGGCGACGGCGCCGCTGCGCGCGGCGGCGGGGCAGTGGGCGTCGCCTTCGGCGGCAACGGCGGCACCACTGTCAGATGGGGCGGCTGTGCTGCGGCAGCGGGCGGGGCATTCTGCGCGGCGGTCGAGGGCGAGCCCGAGCCGAAGCCGGCCTCACCGACAGGCTCGCCACGTGGCGCGATGGCGGGCGCCGGCGGCGACACCGTCCCCCCCGCGGCGCCGCAAAACGGGCAGTGGGGCACGAGCGTGTATAAAGGCTGGGCGCAATGTTTGCAGCTCTGGTCAGTCATGTCTTGCATCCTCAAGCCAGCGGCGGCGGCATGGCGGGTGACAGCGGCGGCGCGGCCGCCGGCAGCAACATCATCAGTTCAGGCAGCTGCGGCAAATCGACCCACGCGGCCAGGCCCTGGCGCCAGACCTTGGTCTGGGCCAAGACGATCTGGCTGGCCAGCGCCATCTGCACCACCTGCTGCGCGGTGTACGGTCCGAACTGCTGGCCGTTCACGCCCAGGTGATACTGGTGCTCCGGCGCTGGCGGCAGACCGCCCAGCGGCGGCGGCACGGCGCCGGGCGCAGGCATCGCAGGCATCGCAGGCATGGCCGTGGCGGCACCGACGGTAGCGCCGGCTGCGGCGCCGGCGCCCAGCAGCGCGTCGATGCGGCCCGCTTCCAGCATTTCCGGTTTCAGCGTGTATTTCAGGCGCGGCAGGCCGTCTTCGCCCGGTTCGCGCACTTCCCAGTCGTAGGCGTCCTCGTCGGAATCGGGCACCACGTTGGTCCAGCTTTTCAGCTGGTCGATCAGGCGTTCGTCGTAGCGGCCGATCTCGCTGTCCGTCAAACCCTTGCGGCGGGCCTTGTCGTGCAGCTCGCGCTTGGCTTCCCCGGCCAGCGCACTGGCAAAGCCCTTGCGCTCGTACTGGCTGCCGGTGGCGTCATCGACCAGCTTGGACGTGTACACGGCCGTCTCGTAATAACTGGCCAGCGCGGCCAGCGCCACCGTCTGCATGCCGTCCAGCTCGGATAAACGTTCCTGCACCCGGGCCACGATGGCGTCGCGGTAGTTGGCGGGCAGGCCGTTCTGGCGGATCGCGCGTTCGTTGCCGATGCGGCGCAAATCGCCGCGCGCGACGGCAAACTGGTACTGGCCCGGCGGCACGATGCGCTGGTGCGAGCGCGTGAGCACGCCCAGCATCACGGCCAGCAGGAACTGTTTAAAATCTTCGGCCAGGCGGTTCAGTTCGTCCGTGGTGGGCACGATCGGGTGGCTGAACTGGGTGGAATCGATATGGGTGTGGGTGGGACTTTTTTCCGCTTCCTTGCGATAGCTGGTGCGCCAGCCCTCGAGCCCGCGCAGCACCGTCATCGGCACGCCCGACAGCTCGCAATAGCACACGGCCCGGCCCGGCGTGCCCGTCTCCACGATCGACAGCTGGCCGGCCGTGATGCCCGCCTGGGTGGGCACGCACGCTTCCAGCTCGGCGCGGAACTTGCGCTCGAATACGTCGGCGTTGGCCACGCCGATAAAACATTTGAACTGGTCGGCGCGGACCGTGAAGTCGCCCGACAGGTTGGCGTCGATCCACGGCATGGCGCACGCCAGCAGCTTGCGGAAGCGGTCGAGCCGTTCCGTCGCCGACATCTGGTCCAGCGCCTCGATCAGCGGATCGGTACGGGGCGCGTCGCCTTCCACGGCCGTGGCCAGCGACAGCTGGCGCTCGGCCATGCGCTTGACCTTGACCAGCAAGGTGGTGCGCTCGGCGGCGTCGGCCAGCATCGGGAACAGGGTCTTGGAGCCGCCCAGGTCGCGGAACGCCTCGTCCGCCCACTCGCGCAGCTGCAGCGCGCCGGGCAGCGGTTGGATCGGCGTGCTGCTGGGAATGGCGATCAGCGTCGCGTGGTCGCTATTGAGGTCTTGCTGCAGGATGGTGTTGGCCAGCTGCAGCTGCGCCAGCATGTCCAGCACGGCCTCGCGGCCCGCCTGCAGTTCGCCGACCAGGCCGCTCCAGATGGCGCGGCCCTGGGCGTCGACGCCCGTCTTGCGTCCCAGCCAGTTGGACAGGTCCTGCATCAGGATCACGGCCTCGTCGGCCGCCTTGGCGCGCAGGTGGAATTTCAGGGCGTTGGCGATTTCGATGCGCAGGTGGTCCATCACGGCCACCGCCTGCTTTTCGCCGCCGCCGAACAGGCCGCCACGGGTCTGTTCGAGATTGGTCAGCAGGCGCTCGTATTCGCGGGTGCGCACGGCTTCCTTGATTTCACGGTAGCGCTCGGCATTGACGGCCAGCGCCGGCATCAGGCCCGAGCCCGGTGCTTCCAGGCGGTCCTTGATCTGCTCGACCAGCGACAGCACGTATTCGAGGCCGCCGAATTCCTTGTTGTCGAGGTACGCGTACAGCTGGTCGCGCACGCCTTGCTTGATTTTCTCCAGCAGCTCGCGGCGGCGCTTGGCCACGCGGTCTTCCGTGGTGTCGGCCGTGGAGTCCTGGTCGCGCACGGCGTCGCGTTCGAGCAGCTTGACGGCGTCGCGCACCTGCACCGGCCATTCCTTGCGGTCGAAACCGTTGCGGATGGCGTCGATGCGGCCGTTGACGCGCTGTTCCACGCCGGCCAGCAGCAGGCCGCCCTTGTCCTGCAGCAGGTCTTCCACGATCTGGTAGTCGAGGAAGTCGCCGTTCGAGCGTTTCAGCTCCACGCCGCGGTCGGAAAACTCGGGGAAGTCGCTGAAGGTGAACGGGCGCAGCGCCATTTGCGCGCCCATGAATTCGTCGCGCTGCTTGTCGGTGGCGCGGTTCGACCCCAGGTCGCTGCCGCCCACGCCAAAGAACGCTTTCAGCATGGCGCCGGCCCAGCGGTGGGCCTGCTCGTCGTGGCGCGCTTCCTGGCGCGTGTCGAGCGTGGCCTGGCCGAAGGCGGAATAGCGCTTGGCGTACGACAGGCGCATGTCGGCAAAGCGGGCCTTGGGCACCAGCGCGTCGAACAGATAATTTTTATGCTGGGCCTGGTTGACGGCCACCGAGCGCTTGCGGCGGGCGAAGTCGCCCGACGCGAAGTCCTCGAACAGGGCGTCGGCCACCATGTGGTAGACGTCCTTGATGTCCTTGGTGTGCTGCTGCGCCAGGTTGCCGGAGTCCACCAGGTAGACTTCGTTGTACGGTTCGCGCGGCAGCTCGGGCTGGTCGTACGCATCCCAGCGCCCCACGTAGCCTTTGTTGCCCAGCATGGCCGATTCCAGTTCCATCAGCGCGGCATAACCGTTGGCCTCGGTGCGCTCCTTGTTGGCGCCCGCGTAGCCGGTGGGCAGGAACAGCATCAGTTCCACGTCGGCATTGCCCACTTCGGTCTTGGCCAGCCAGCGCGCCAGCAGGCCCATGTCGAGAAACGCGCCGGAACCGGTGCCGCCCGCCACCGAACCCACGATCACGATGCGGAATTTGCTCGTTTCCATGCGCAGGCCCAGCTGGTTTAACTGCTGCTCGTGCGACAGGCTGGCCTTGAGGGTCTTGAGCTTGAGGCGGATCTTGTCGCGCACCTTGGCGTACTTGTCGAACAGGTACAGGCGCGAGACGGCGCGGATCTGGCCGGCGCCCTTGGACGGATCGATGCCGAGCTCGCGGATCTTGCGCGGCGTGAGCGACAGCCAGGCCTTGATGTGCGGATAGCGTTCCAGCGCGTCGTCGTCGCGGCTGTACTTGTCCATGTCAAACGCCTCGACGATCTTTTCGTCGTCGGAAAACTTGACCTGCTCGAACTGCAGATCGTCGGCCTGGGCGCGGCCGCTGTCGATCACGGCGCCCGTGTCGAGGTCGAACTGGATGAACTGGGCAATCGGGAAATCCACCAGGCTTTCCACCCGGGTGCGCGCGCCATTGCCGCCCCACAGCGTGTTGAGGATGCGGCGCCGCACGCGCATCAGCACTTCCATGCCGGTGCCGCCGATGCCGATAAACAGCGTGGGGCGCAGGTCGATGGTCTGTTCCTGCTTGCGCTCGCCGGGGGCGACTGTCTGGTTCACATTATCCATGTTCGACTTTCAAATTTTATTTTCGGCCCGACACAAAGGTCAGCACCAGCGCCAGCAGGCACAGCGCCGCCAGCGGTCCGATGATCAGCGGCGCCATGAACTTGGCGGCATTGACGGCCGCCAGCACCACGGCCGTGGACACGCCGGCCAGGAAGATGAACAACCACCAGCCGGCCGCATTGGCCTTGTTGGGCGGCACGCGCTTGACCACCAGCGTGTTGGCATACGCGTTCTTGGCAAAGAAGAACGCGATGAACAGCACCAGCAGGATGCCGCCGCCCACCAGCAGGTCGCGCGAGGACGTGTCGGCCGCGCCGGCCAGGACGGGCGCGTCGCCCACGGCGCCGGTGGTGGCCGAGCTGGCCGAGCTGGCCGGGTCGGCCGCCGGCGCGGTTTTGCCGGCCTCGGCCGGGGCGGGCAGCGAGAAGCCGGAGCTGTCTTTGGATGAATCTTGGGCCATCGGGTTTGCCTCCTGAGAAAATATAAGTAACAGTAAAACGGTCAGCCCACGCGCAGCGTATGGCCGTCCGCCACGCGCGCTACCACGGGCTTGCCGAGGCCGCGGCGCAGTTCGCCGACCAGTTCGCCTTCGGTATCGCGCACCACCACGGTCTTGAACGGCTTGACGACCACTTGCCGCACGGCGCCGTCCACGTGCACGGGATAGCGCTTGCTGCGCGTGGCCAGCACGGCAAACAGGGCGCCGCCGCCCAGCAGGGCCAGCACGCTCCCCACCATCGCCAGCACCGGCAACAGCGGATACTGCACGCGCACGAGCAGCGGCACCTCGGCGCGCGAGCTGTGTACGCTGTCGGGCGGCAGCAGCACTTCGGAGATCGGGTCGCCGGGGAACAGCGCCTGCATCTCGGCATTGAACGCTGGCGGCAGGGTCAGCTTTTGCTGATCCAGGCTGAGCGTCACGCGCATCGGCAGCAGCACCTGCTTGCCCATGGCGGCAAGCGCCTGGCTCGACCACGGCGACGGCACTTGCTCCACCGGTAGCCGGAACTGCACATCGACGGCCTGGCGCGCACCGGGCGCCAGGTTGGCGATGACGTCCGGGGCCACCTGCACCGGCAGCTGCTGGCGGCCGGCGGTGAGCGTGGCGCCGACTGCGCCGTGGGCGATGGCGTACGGATAAAACAGGTTTTGCAGCGTGGCCTTGAGCCGCACCGTGGGCGCCAGCGCGTCGGCATCGACATCGAGCACCAGCGTGCGGCCGTCGCTGCCCAGGCTGGCATGCATATTGGGCGCGTCCAGCAGGCGTTCGGGCACGATGCGCAGCGCGTCCTGGTCCACCGGTTTCAGGCGCACGGGCGGGCGCGTGAGCACCTGCTGCAGGCGGCCGTTGGCCAGGATGCGGTCGAGCGCGTCCGCAGCCGGCTGGCCGTACGCCAGCGCGTACACCATCAGCCCCCGGGCCGCGTACAGCTTGCCCTGCACGGGCATCTTGAGCGGAAACACCACGGTCTTGGCGATCGACGGCTCCAGGTGCAGCAGGCGGTAAAACTCGCGGTTGCGCGCAGCCGTGGCCGGGTCGTTGCCGGGACTGTTCTTGTTGTTGGTGAAGATCCAGACGATGCCGGGCGCCGCCTTGAACGAGCCGGTGATGGTCTTGGTCACCGCTTCCTGGAAGTCGGTATCGGCCAGCGCCGCGCCCGGCTGGTTGCCCTTGCGCGCCAAGGTCAGCGGCGCCAGCAGCTGCGCCACGCTGGCCGCGCCTTTCGCGCTGCCCAGCACGCGCGGCGACTCGTTGCCGATGGTGGCCTGGCTGAACGCCAGCGTGTGCACGGTGTCGTCCGCGTCGACGGCCGCCTGCGCCACGGCCGCCACCAGCGGTTTGAGCTGCGAATGGCCGTCGACATAAAACGGCTCCATCCAGCCCGAGTTCTGCACCAGGAATGCTTGCTCGATGGCGGCGTACGACGGTGCTGCCAGCATCAGGGCCGTCAATGCTGCAGCGAGGCGGTTGGTTTTCATGCGGTCAGGTCCCAGCCGAGGATGTCCTTGAGTTCGGGGTGATAGGCCCACACCTTGCCGTCATGCACGAACAGGCGCAGCGCCCACGGCTGCGGCAGCACGCTGGTATTAAAAACGGTTTCGCCGTCGTTGTCGTCCCATACCAGTTGCACGCGCATGCGCTCGGTCAGGCGCAGCGTGTCGGCCACGGCGGCCGTGCTGCTGAACTTGACGCCGATGGTGCTGCGCGGCCCCACTTCCAGCAGCGGAATGACCACCGCGCTGGTGGCGCCGTCGTCGCCATGTTCCGGCTCGTCCCATGGCGCTTGATGGTGCTTGGTGGCAAAGCGGTAATTCATGGCGCCCGACGACAGGCGCGGGCCCTGGGCCGGCTGGATTTCAACCGTGGTCTTGCCCAGCGCCACGTAGGCGTACGTGCCCTGGTGGCTGTCAAAGCACAGCTGCCACAGGTCGCCGTCCCTGGCCAGGTACGGGCTGCCGAACGCGAACTGCGGCGCCAGTCCCGGCGGCCACGCGATGAACTGGGCGGCAAAGCCGCCGTCGGGCTTGCGCTGCAACACCAGCTGGCCGGCCGCGCATGGCCAGATCGCCGTGCGGCCATAGCTGACGGGCGCGCCCATGTCGCGCAGCGGCGGCACGTTGGCCAGCAGCACCGGCGCGCCCGGCTGGCCATCGGCGTCCATGCCGGTGAGCGCGACGCCGTCGATGCCTTGCTGCACCGGCGCCCACACCTGGTCCTGGAACACCAGCGGCGCACCCACGGCAGGGCCGTCGCCGGCGTAGCGCACGGCGTACTGCAGCGCGGCCAGGTCGGGCGTGACGCACGCCAGGCCGGCGTCGGTGGCCACGAACAGGCGGCTGTTGAAATCCTGGTGCAGTTCGGCGCGCCAGGCGGCATGCGGCAGGCCGGACTCGGCCAGGAATATACCGTGCGTACCTTGCGCGCCGCCGGCGCCATGCAGCGGCGCCCAGCGGGCGCTGGCGGGCAGCCAGGCGAACAGGCTGCCTTTTTCGGGATCGAGCGCCAGCAGGCCGTTGCCATGGGTGCCGAAGCGGCTCGAGAAGAACTGGTAATCGCCGCTGGGCGGCAACGGCATGCGGGCCGCCGGATCGGTCTCGGCGTGGTAGCCGGCCTTGGCATGCAGGTGCAACGGCGCGGCCGACTGGCGCAGGCCGACCACGTTGGCCTGGGTGACGCTGCGCACGGGGCGGGCGCCGAACGGCGGAATCCAGGCGCGGGCAGGGCCGGGCACGGCAGCCAGGGCTGCGCCGGTGACGGGAGAGTGGCGGAACTCGGGCGGGTACAGGGCAGTGCCCGCCTGGGCGCCGGCCACACCGGCCACGCCGCGCGTCTGCATCAGCGCCGCGATATCGGCGGGCTGGAGCTCCGGCGCCACATCATGCCCGAGCCGGGTACGCACCAGTTGCGGGCCATCGTTGCCGTCCGCCAGGTCGTGCACGTGCCAGGTACCCGTATCGAGGCGCCATTCCCCAGTCTTTTCTAAAGTCATTGTATGTCCGACATCCGCTTGAATACATTACATCGATTGCGCGAAAAGTGGACCGGGACCGGTCCGCAATTTATGCTCATTTTAATCACTTTTTAGCCATGTGGAAACATTTCAAATGGCTGTGTCCGAACATGGCGCTACTGAATTTGCGGGGAAATGCCACAACATTGTAAGGTTATTAATTGGCACCGGCAAGGATGAACGCCCGTGCCGGACAGTGTATATTGGCGGCCCCATCGAATGACTCACTCCACCGCCATGTCCGCCGTTGCCCTGTTCTCGCTCGTGTTCGCTTATTTTGCCGTGCTGCTGGCCGTGGCCTGGCGGACTTCGCGCCACGCCAACAACGACAGCTTTTTCATCGGCAACAAGCGCAGCAACTGGATGGTGGTCGCCTTCGGCATGGTGGGCACCACGCTGTCGGGCGTCACCTTCATCAGCGTGCCGGGGGCCGTGGGGCAGGGCGGCTTCGGCTATCTGCAGGTGATCCTCGGCTACGTGTTCGGCTACATTGCCGTGGCCTTCATTTTGCTGCCACTGTATTACCGCCTGAAGCTCACCTCGATCTACCACTACCTCGACGTGCGGCTGGGCACGCGGTCGTACCAGAGCGGCGCAGCGTTCTTCATCCTGTCGCGCACGCTCAGCGCCTCGGCCCGATTGTATCTGGTCGTGAACATCCTGCAGATCACAATACTCGACAGCATGAACGTGCCGTTCTGGCTCACCACGCTGGCGATCCTGGCCATGATCCTGCTGTACACGTATGAGGGCGGCGTCAAGACCATCGTCTGGACCGACACCCTGCAAACCACGGGCATGGTGGTGGGCCTGCTGGCGTGCACGGGCTGGCTGCTGCACGAGCTGCACCTGGGCCTGGCCGACAGCGTCACGCAACTGCATGCGGCCGGCCTGCTGCGCTGGATCACCAGCGACCTCGACAGCCCGGCATATTTCTGGAAGCAGGTGCTGGCAGGCTTTTTCATCGTGCTGGCCATGACTGGCATGGACCAGGAAACCATGCAAAAGAATATCTCGGTGGCGACCTTGCGCGATTCGCAAAAGAACATGCTGCTGCTGACCGTGACGCTGACGGGCGTGCTGGTGCTGTTCATGTTCCTCGGCGGCCTGCTCACGCTGTACGCGCCCACGGTGGGCCTGGCCGCCACCGGCGATAAACTGTTTCCGGCAGTGGTGATGCAGCACATGCCCGCCGCGCTGCAACTGGTGTTTTTCATCGGCCTGGTGTCGGCGCTGTTTCCCAGCGCGGACGGCGCCATGACGGCGCTCACCGCCACCTTCAGCCTTGACATTCTGGGCCTGCAGCGCCGCACCGGCCTGACGGAAGCGGCCAGGGTGCGGCTGCGCCACCGCGTGCACCTGGGTTTTTGCGCGCTGTTCCTGCTGCTGGTGCTGCTGTTTAAATGGATCGACAATGCCAGCATGGTGGGGCTGGTGCTCAAGCTCACCGGCTATACCTATGGCCCGTTGCTGGGCCTGTTCGCGTTCGGCCTGCTGACCCGGCGCGCCGTGCGCGACCGCTGGGTGCCGTGGGTGGCGCTGGCCGGGCCCGCCATCTGCTACCTGGTGGATGTCAACCAGGCGGCGCTGTTTGCGCATTACCGCATGGGCCTGGAGCTGCTGGTGCTCAACGGTCTGCTGGTATTTGCGGGGCTGCTGCTGATCTCCGTGCCCCGCCCGGCGGCGCAAGCCGCGCCAGATACGTTATCATCATAGTAAATACGCAATACAACCCAGCAATCACATGGAGTCTTGATGGCCCGTTCACCGTTTTCCTATCTTCGCCGCGGCTTCGGCTTTTTCTGGCGCCTGCTCGACGCCGGCCGCCGCACGGTTCTCAATCTGCTGTTCCTGGCGCTGCTGATCGTGCTGGCCGTGGCCATCTTTGCCGGCGGTTTCAAGCCGCTGGCGCCCAAGACCACGCTGGTGCTGGACCTGAAGGGCGAGCTGGTCGAGCAGTCCAGCGCCAGTCCGCGCGACGCGCTGCTCACCGGCGTGCAGGGCGGCGAAACGCTGCGCATGCTGCAGCTGCGCGATGTGCTCAAGGTGCTCGACGCCGCCGCCCGCGACCCGGACATCGGCGCCGCCGTGCTGCTCACCGACGAGATGCAGGGCGGCGGTCCGGCCATGCTGCGCGAGGTGGCGTCGGCCGTCGACCGCTTCAAGGCGTCCGGCAAGAAGGTCGTGGCGTGGGGCGCCAACTTCGACCAGCGCCAGTACCTGGTGGCGGCGCACGCCAGCGAGGTGTACCTGCACCCGATGGGCAGCGTGATGATCGAAGGGTACGGGCGCTATCGCAACTACTACCGCGATGCGCTGGACAAGGTGGGCGTCACCGTCAACCTGATGCGGGTGGGTACCTATAAAAGCTTTGCCGAACCCTATATCGCCAACGGCCCGTCGCCGGCCGCTGCCGAGGCGGACGCGTACCTGAACAACGCGCTGTGGAACGCGTACACCAACGACGTGGAAAAGGCGCGCAAGTTGCCGTCAGGCCAGATCATGAAGCATATCGACGCGCTGCCGGCCAAGATGACGGAGTTCAATGGCGATATCGCCAAACTGTCGCTGGCAGCGAAGCTGGTGGACGGCCTGAAAACCCGCGATGAAATCCGCGACCTGATGATCCAGCGCGGCGCGGCCGACGACGAGAAAAAAAGCTTCCGCCAGGTGGGCTTCGAGGAATACCTGGCGCGCCATCCCGATCCGCTGACTGGTGACGCCATTGGCGTGGTCATCGCCCAGGGCGAGATCAGCGACGGCACGGCCGGTCCGGGCAGCATCGGCGGCGACTCCACGTCCAAGCTGATACGCGCCGCGCGCGAGGACAAGAACATCAAGGCGGTGGTGCTGCGCGTCGATTCGCCGGGCGGCAGCGCCTTTGCGTCGGAACTGATCCGCCGCGAGCTGGAACTCACGCGCGCGGCCGGCAAGCCGGTGGTAGTCTCGATGGGCAATGTGGCGGCATCGGGCGGCTACTGGATTTCGATGGCGTCCGACGAAGTGATCGCCGAACCGAACACGATCACCGGCTCGATCGGCGTGTTCGCCATTTTGCCCACTGCCGAAAAAGTGGCGGACAAGCTGGGCATCCACACGGCCGGCCAGCCCACCACGTGGCTGGGCGACGCCTACAATCCCCTGCGGCCGCTGGACCCGCGCTTCGTGCAGGTGATGCAGGGCAGCGTCAATCACATCTACTCGGAGTTCACCACGCGCGCGGCCAGGGCCCGCAAGACCACGCCCGAAAAAATCGACGCCGTGGCGCAAGGCCGCGTATGGACCGGCGCCCAGGCCAAGGACCGGGGGCTGGTCGACACGCTGGGCAGCTACCGCGACGCGCTGGCGTCGGCCGCCAGGCGCGCCAAGTTGTCGGAGTACCGCGTGGTGTACATCGAGCGCGAGGTGAGCAAGTTCGAGCGCGTGCTGGACATGATCGGCGGTTCGGCGGCGCAGGTCGTGGCGCAAACCGTGTCGGCGCAGGTGAACCGGGGCGTGACGGCGGCCACCGGCGTGCCTCCCGGCGTGATGCAGGGGCTCGCGGGTGGCGTAGCGCACGACCTCGGGTGGCTGGCCGACATCAAGGCGTCGCGCAAGCCATTTTCGGCGATTACGCACTGCCTGTGCGAGGTGCCCTGATTTAACCCCGAGGCCCGTCGCCCATCGGGGTCAGACCCCAGGTTGTACGGGGTGGGTTGCGCAAGGTCAGACCCCGGGTTGCGCAGCCGGCGCCGCAGTCGCGGGCAGTGTGATCTCGAAACCGCTGCCATTGCCCAGCGCCAGGCATCGCGCTTCGCCGCCGTGGCGGCGGGCGATCTGGCGGATCAGGGCCAGGCCCAGTCCCGCGCCGCTGTTGTCGCGCGTATTGCGGCGGCGGTAGAACGGCTCGAACACGCGTTCGAATTCCGCCGCCGGAATGCCCGGCCCTTCATCCCATACGACCAACCGTGCCTGCCCCTGCGCGGGCATGGCCTCGATGGTCACATGCACCGGCGGCACGCCGTGGCGGTACGCGTTTTCCAGCAGGTTGCGCAGCAGGCGGCGCAGCAGGCGGGCATCGCCCTGCATCACGGCCGATACGCCGTCCAGCACCACGTCGTCATAGCGCGCGCATTCTTCCGCTGCCAGCGCCAGCAGGTCGATTTCCTCGTACTGGGTGGTGTCGGTCAGCGCGCCCAGGCGGCTGGCCAGCAGGATTTCGTCCAGCAGGTCATTGAGTTCGGCGATATCCTGCTCCAGGCCCGCGCGCCGCTTGGGATCCACGTTGTCCTTGACCAGTTCCAGCGCCAGCCGGATGCGGGCCAGCGGCGTGCGCAGTTCGTGCGAGGCGTTGGCCAGCAGGGTTTTGTGGGCGCCGACCAGTTGTTCTATCTGGTCGGCCGAGCGGTTGAAGCTTTGCGCCAGGCGCGCCACCTCGTCGTTGCCTTCCACCTTGACGCGCGCCGACAGGTTGCCGGCGCCCAGCGATTCCACGCCCTGCTGCAGCCGTTCCAGGCGCTTGGTCAGGCGCCGCACCAGCGGAAACGCCGCCACGCCGATCACCAGGGCCAGCAGCAGCATGGTGTTTTGCAGCGCCGCCTTGGGGCGGATAAAGCCCAGCGGTTCGCTCGACAGCAGCCGCCGGCCGTCGGGCAGGCGCACGTACGATTCGGGCGGCGGGCCGGTGATGCCGCGCTGGCGCCAGTGGCGCGCCGGTATCAGGTCGCCCACCACGGCCAGCGGGCGCCAGTCGCGCGTGTACAGCGTCATGTGGGCATGCAGGCCGGCCGCCACCTTTTCCAGGGCGGCCTGCTGTTCGGCGCGCGGCGCGTCGGCGGGCGCCAGCACGTTCATCATCACCCGCCACAGCGTGGGGTGGGAGGGTTCGCGCGGGCCGCGGTTGCGGCCCCACGACAGCAGCACCGCCATCGCGAACAGCAGCAGCACCACCAGCAGCGCGACATAAAAGCTGAAGTACAGGCGGGGCAGGCCGCGCCGCACGCGCTGGAACAACGCGTTCAATCCTGCACCTTGGCGAACAGGTAGCCCGCGCCGCGCACGGTGATGATGCGGCGCGGCTTCTTGGGGTCGTCCTCCACGGCGGCGCGGATGCGCGACATGTGGACGTCGATCGAACGGTCGAACGCTTCGATCGGTTCGCCCTTGAGCAGTTCCATCAGGCTGTCGCGCGACAGCACCCGGCCGGCGTGGCGCGCCATCACCAGCAGCAGGTCGAACTGGTAGGCGGTGAGCTCGCACGGCACGCCGTCGAGCCGCGCGGAGTGCGAGGCCGGATCGATTTCCAGGCGGCCGAAGCGCAGGAAGTCGTCGGCCGGCGCCGCGCGGCGTTCGTTGTCGAGGTGGCGCAGGTCCACCCGGCGGCGCAGGATGGCGCGCACGCGGGCCAGCAGCTCGCGCGGTTCGAACGGCTTGGGCAGGTAGTCGTCGGCGCCCATTTCCAGGCCCACGATGCGGTCGATGGCGTCGCCGCGCGCGGTGAGCATGAGCACCGGCACGTCGGACACGGCGCGCGCCTGGCGGCACACGTCCAGACCATCCATATCGGGCAGCATCAGGTCGAGGATCACGGCGTCGGCCTGGCCGGCCGCGATCAGCACCACGGCGTCGCGGCCGTTGGGGGCGTGCGTGACGCGAAAGCCCGCCTGCGTCAGGTATTCGGTGAGCATGTCGGCCAGGCGCGGGTCGTCTTCTACGAGCAAAATGCGGTCGGTGTTCATCAGGTTATTTTACAGGGCGGCTGCACGGTGGCTGTCAATGATCACGATTGTGATCGAACCGGGTGTCGGCGCGATGTCACGCCCGTAAAGAAATGTAAAGCCAGGTGAACGGCTTGTGCCTAAAGTCGCCGAATGTCGTCGATTATGTAGCGAGTTTGTATCGGCCGCGCACGGGCCACTGACAGGGCAGGGGCCTTGTGCTAGAGTCCACGCATTCATGGACCATGGCCGTTTGCTGCGGTCCCGCCAGCATCTCAACAAGGACAATAATGGATACACCAGTCAAGCCCGATCCGCACCTCCATCCCCGCACCCGCAGCCGCCGTTCGAAGATCATCGGCGGCGTGGTCGCGGTGGCCGCCATGGCGGGATTGGGCGGGCTGGCCTGGTATCTCACCCACCAGCCGGCAGCTCCCGTGCCCGGCGCACCCAGCGCGGGCGGCGTGGGCGGGCCCGGTGCGGGCGGTCCTGGCGGCGGTGGCGGTCGGCGCGGCATGGCCGCCACCACGGTGGGTGTGGCCACGGCCGAAAAGGCCGACATTCCCGTCACGCTCGAAGCACTGGGCACGGTGACGGCGGCGGCCACCGCCACCGTGCGCCCGCAGGTCACGGGCATTTTGCAGAATGTGCTGTTCAAGGAAGGCCAGATGGTCAAGGCCGGCCAGGTGATGGCGCAGATCGATCCGCGCCAGTTCGAAATGGCGCTGCTGCAGGCCAGCGGCCAGCGCCAGCGCGACGAGGCGCAGCTGGAAAACGCCAAACTCACGCTGGAGCGCTACCGCACCCTGTTGAAACAGGACTCGATCGCCCGCCAGGACGTCGACACCCAGGCCGCGCTGGTCAAGCAGCTCGAAGGCACGGTCATGACCGACCGCGCGGCCGAAGGCACGGCCAGGCTCAATCTGGGCTACACCAAGGTGATCGCGCCGATCACGGGCCGGGTGGGCCTGCGCGTGGTCGATATCGGCAACCTGGTGGGGTCTGGCGACGCCACCGGCATCGCCGTGATCACGCAGATGTCGCCCATCGACGTGGAATTCTCGATCCCGCAGGACAGCGTGCCGAACCTGATGCAGCGCATTAACGAGAACGCGGCGCTGCCGGCGCTGGCGCTGGACCGCACCCGTACCAATACCCTCGACAGCGGCAAATTCGCGGCGCTGGACAACCAGGTCGACACCCAGACCGGCACCGTCAAGGCCAAGGCGCGCTTTGCGAACGCCAAGTTCACGCTGTTCCCGAGCCAGTTCGTCAACGTGCGCCTCGAACTGCGCACCGTGAAGGACGCCGTCATGGTGCCGGTGAACGCCGTGCGCCACGGCGCCAAGGGTGATTTCGTGTGGGTGCTCAAGGAAGACAAGACGGTGGCCATGCGCAGCATCACGCGCGGCGAAGCGACGGTGGACAAGGTGCAAATCGCCAGCGGCCTGCAGGCCGGCGAAAAAGTCATCACCGAAGGCGCCGACCGCCTGAAAGAGGGCGCCAAGGTCACGCTGCCCGGCGCGGGCGGCGGTCACCGCAAGGACGGCGCTGCCGGTGCTGCCGGGGCCAATGGCGCCGCTGCTGCCGCCCCGGCGGCCGGCGCACCGGCTGCCGCCACTGCCGCGACGGCGGAAACCGCGCCCGGCGCCACCACGGCCGGCGAACATCGCCGCCGCAAAGAACAGGGCGCGGCACAATAATGAGTCCATCCGCACCGTTCATCCAGCGCCCGGTAGCGACCTCGCTGCTGATGCTGGCGATTGTCCTCGCCGGCCTGGTGGGGTTCAAGTTCCTGCCGCTGTCCGCGCTGCCGCAAGTCGATTTCCCCACCATCCAGGTGCAGACGCTGTACCCGGGCGGCAGCCCGGAGGTGATGGGGCAGACCGTGACGGCGCCGCTGGAGCGCCAGTTCGGCCAGATGTCCGGCCTGCAGCGCATGAGTTCCACCAGCGCCGCCGGCGTCTCCATCATCACCCTGCAGTTCGGCCTGGGCCAGACGCTGGAAGTGGCGGAGCAGGAAGTGCAGGCGGCCATCAACGCCGGTTCCTCGCTGCTGCCCACCGACCTGCCGGCGCCGCCCGTGTACGCCAAGGTCAACCCGGCCGACGCGCCGGTGCTCACGCTGGCGATCACCTCCGACACCATGCCGCTGACGGAGGTGCAGAACATCGTCAACACGCGCCTGGCGCTGAAAATTTCGCAGGTGTCGGGCGTGGGCCTGGTGACCCTCTCCGGCGGCCAGCGGCCGGCCGTGCGCATCCAGGCCGACACCAATTTGCTGGCGTCCTACGGCCTGGGACTGGACACCCTGCGCACCGTGATCACGTCGTCCAACTCCAACGGCGCCAAGGGCAGCTTCGACGGCCCCACGCGCGCCTACACCATCAACGCCAACGACCAGCTGGTGACGGCCAAGGACTACAAGGACCTGATCCTCACGTACAAGAACGGCGCCCCGGTGCGCCTGTCCGACGTGGCGCAGGTGGTCGACAGCGCCGAAAACGTGGAACTGGGCGCCTGGGCGGGATCGAGCAAGGGCAGCCGCCCGGCCATCATCCTCAACGTCCAGCGCCAGCCGGGCGCCAACGTGATCGCCACCGTGGACGCCATCAAGGCGCGCCTGCCGGAACTGGAAGCGGGCCTGCCGGGCGCGGTGAAGGTCGAGGTGCTGAGCGACCGCACCACCGGCATCCGCGCGTCCGTCGAACACGTGGGCATGGAGCTGCTGCTGGCCGTGGTGATGGTGGTGCTGGTGATTTTCGCCTTCTTGCACAGCGTGCGCGCCACCGTCATCGCCAGCCTGTCGGTGCCGATTTCCCTGATCGGCGCCTGCGGCGTGATGTATTTGCTGGGCTATAGCCTGAACAACCTCTCGCTGATGGCGCTGACCATCGCCACCGGCTTTGTCGTCGATGACGCCATCGTCATGATCGAGAACATCGCGCGCTACATCGAGGAAGGCGACGCGCCCATGGCCGCCGCCCTGCGCGGCGCCAAGCAGATCGGCTTTACCATCATCTCGCTCACGGTGTCGCTGATCGCGGTATTGATTCCGCTGCTGTTCATGGGGGACGTGGTGGGGCGCCTGTTCCGCGAGTTCGCGATGGCGCTGGCGATCACGATCCTGATTTCCGCCGTGGTGTCACTGACGCTGGTGCCGATGATGTCGGCGCGCTGGCTGAAACCCCACGGCGAGGAAAAACCGAGCCGCTTCGCGATCCGCTTCCAGCATTTCTTCGACTGGGTGGTAAACCACTACGACCGCGGCCTGACCTGGGTGATCGCGCGCAGCGGGCTGACGCTGCTCGTGGCGCTGGGCACCATGCTGCTCACGGTGCTGCTGTACATCGCCATTCCCAAGGGATTGTTCCCCACGCAGGACACGGGCCAGCTGCAGGCGCGCCTGGAAACCGGCAAGGCCGTGTCGTATGCCCGCATGGCAGAATTGCAGCAGCAGGCTGCGCGCGCCATTCTCGACGATCCGGCCGTGGACACCCTCAGCTCCGTGGTGGGCGTGGATGCGGCCAACAACAGCATGCTCCACACGGGCAGCATGCTGATCAACCTGAAACGCGACCGCAGCGGCAACGCGCAGGACATCATGGACCGCCTGCGCAATCGCGTGGCGCAGATCGCCGGCCTCACGCTCTACTTGCAGCCGACCCAGGATCTGACCATCGATGCCGAAACGGGGCCTACCCAGTTCCGCGTGTCGATCGAAGGGGCGGACAACGCCACCGTGAGCGAGTGGGCGACGAAGCTGGCGGACCAGATGCGCACCAAGGCGCAGCTGCGCAACGTGGTGTCGGACGTGGGCGCCAGCGCCAACGCTGCCTACATCAGCATCGACCGCGACACGGCGTCGCGCCTGTCGGTCACCGCCGCATCGATCGACGACGCGCTGTACAGCGCCTTCGGCCAGCGCATCGTGTCCACCATTTTTACCGAGACCAACCAGTACCGCGTGATCCTGGAAGCGAAGAGCGACGACATCACGTCGCCGCAGGACCTGGCCAACCTGCAGCTGCGCACCGGTTCGGGCAAGGCTACGCCGCTGTCGGCGGTGGCCACCATCAGCGAGCGCCCGGCGCCGCTGCAGGTCACGCACGTGGCGCAGTACCCGGCCACCACGCTCGGTTTCGACACGGCCAGCGGCGTGTCGCTGGGCACGGCCGTCGATACCATCCGCCAGGCCGCGGTCGAGATCAAGTTCCCGCAGTCGGTCACGCTCACGTTCCTGGGCGCGTCGGGCGCGTACCAGAATTCGCTGTCCAACCAGCTGTGGCTGATTTTGGCGGCCGTGGTGTGCGTGTACATCGTGCTGGGCGTGCTGTACGAAAGCTATGTGCATCCGCTCACCATTTTGTCCACCTTGCCGTCGGCCGGCGTGGGCGCCTTGCTGGCGCTGATGATCACGGGCCAGGACCTGGGCGTGATCGGCATCATCGGCATCATCCTCCTGATCGGCATCGTCAAGAAGAACGCGATCATGATGATCGACTTTGCCATCGAGGCCGAGCGCGAAGGCGGCATGGCGCCGCGCGACGCCATCCACCAGGCCGCGCTGCTGCGCTTCCGCCCCATCATCATGACCACGCTGGCCGCGTTGTTTGCCGCCGTGCCGCTGATGCTGGGCTGGGGCGAGGGCGCGGAACTGCGTCGGCCACTGGGCTTGGCCATCTTCGGCGGCTTGATCGTCAGCCAGCTGCTCACGCTGTTTACCACGCCGGTGATCTACCTGGCGTTCGACGGCCTGGAACGGCGCTTCGGCGGCGGCAAGTCGCATCGCCAGCCTGACGCTATCGGGCCTGCCGAAGGCGGTGCGCTGTGAACCTGTCGTCGCCGTTCGTCAAGCGGCCGATCGCCACCGTCCTGCTGACGATCGGCCTGGCGCTGGCCGGCATCGGCGCGTTTTTCGTGCTGCCGGTGGCGCCGCTGCCCCAGGTGGATTTTCCGATCATCTCGGTCTCCGCCAGCCTGCCGGGCGCCAGCCCCGAAACCATGGCGTCGAGCGTGGCCACGCCGCTCGAGCGGCACCTGGGGGTGATCGCCGGCGTCAATGAAATGACCTCGCAGTCGAGCACCAGCAGCGCCAACGTCACGCTGCAGTTCGACCTCAATCGCAACGTGGATGCCGTGGCGCGCGAGGTGCAGGCGGCCATCAACGCCAGCCGCGTGGACCTGCCGGCCACGCTGCGCAGCAACCCGACGTACCGCAAGGCCAATACGTCCGGCGCGCCGGTGATCATCCTGGCGCTGACGTCCAAGACCCGCACGCCGGGCCAGATTTACGACGCCGTGTCCAACGTGGTGGTCCAGCGCCTGTCGCAGGTGACGGGCGTGGGCGACGTGGAACTGGGCGGCGGTTCGCTGCCGGCCGTGCGCGTGGAACTCAATCCGTACACGCTCAACAAGGTCGGGCTGTCGATGGAGGACGTGCGCGCCGCCATCCAGGCCACCAACGCCAACCGCCCGCGCGGCGCGATCCAGGGCGACGGCCGCCGGCTGCAGATCTACACCGAATCGGCCAACGCCGAGGGCGGGCGCAGCGCCGCCAACTACCGCAACCTGGTGGTGGGCTGGCGCGACGGCACCGCGATCCGCCTGCAGGACGTGGCCGACGTGGTGGACGGCGTGGAAGACCAGAACAACCTGGGCCTGTTCAACGGCCAGCCGGCCATCATCGTGCTGGTGCGCCCGCAGGCCGGCGCCAACGTCATCGAAACGGTGGACAGCGTGCGCGCGCAACTGCCGGCGCTGCAGGAGCAGTTGCCGCCCGACGTGACCGTATCGGTCGCCAGCGACAGCACCAATTCCATCCGCTCGTCGCTGCACGAAATCGAGATCACGCTGATCATTTCCATTTTACTGGTGGTGCTGGTGGTGAGCGCGTTCCTGCGCAACCTGCGCGCCACCATCATTCCCGCCGTGGCCACCATCGTCTCGCTGCTGGGCACCTTCGGCGTGATGTATCTGCTGGGCTTTAGCCTGAACAACCTGTCGCTGATGGCGCTGACCGTGGCGACGGGCTTCGTGGTCGATGACGCCATCGTGGTGCTGGAAAATACCACGCGCCATATCGAGGCCGGCATGGACCGCCTGTCGGCGGCGCTGCTGGGCGCGCGCGAGGTGGGCTTCACGGTGCTGTCCATCAGCCTGTCGCTGATCGCCGTGTTCATACCGCTGCTGTTCATGGGCGGCCAGTTCGGCGCGCTGTTCAAGGAGTTTGCCGTCACGCTGTCGGCGGCGGTGATGATTTCGCTGGTGGTGTCGCTCACCACCACGCCCATGATGTGCGCGTGGCTGCTCAAGCCCGACCAGCATACCAAGCCGCCCGGCCGCGTGGCGCGCGTGTTCGAGCGCAGTTTCGACCGCATCCTCAAGGGCTACGAACATGGCCTGGACTGGGCCCTGTCCAGCGTGTGGCTGGTGATGCTGGGATTGCTGTTCGTGGTGGGCCTGAATTTTTACCTGTTTGCGGCCATCCCCAAGGGCGGTTTTCCGCAGCAGGATACGGGCCAGATCAACGGCGGCATCCGCGCCGACCAGAGCATCTCGTTCCAGGCCATGCAGGGCAAGCTGCGCCAGCTGGTCAACATCATCAAGGAAGATCCGGACGTGGCCACGGTCGTGGGCTTTACGGGCGGGCGGCGCGCCGGCGGCGGTTTCATGTTCATCAACCTGAAACCGGCCAACGAGCGCACCGTGGCCGGCAACGCCGTGCTGGCGCGGCTGCGGCCCAAGCTGGCCAAGGTCACGGGCGTGAGTCTTTTTCTCAGTCCGGTGCAGGATCTGCGCGCGGGCGGCCGTTCGGCCAACGCCAATTACCAGTACACGCTCAAAAGCGATAACCAGGCCGACCTGAAAAAATGGGCCACGCGCCTGGCCGAGGCGATGAAAACCCAGCCGGCCATGATCGACGTGGACAGCGATCAGGCCGAAAACGGCGTGGAGACCTATGTCACCATCGACAAGGACAGCGCCTCGCGCCTGGGCATCACGTCGAAGGACATCGACAACGCGCTGTACAACAGCTTCGGCCAGCGCCAGGTGGCCACCATCTACGATGAGGTGAACCAGTACCACGTGATCATGGAAGTGGCGCGCGAGTACAGCCGCAGTCCGGAGGCGCTCAAGGATGTGTACGTGCCGTCCAAGGGGCTGCCGTCGCCCACCGCGTCCAATCCGGGCGGCGGTCCCACGGCGGCGACGACCGCCACCGTCACCGGCACCACCGGCAGCAGCGGCACCAGTACGACCGCGAGTTCCGGCACGGCGCTGGCGGCCAATGTGTCGGCGCCGGCCGTCAAGGATGCGTCGTCCGGTTCTGCCCTGAGCACGTCGGCCACCACCATGGTGCCGCTGTCGGCGGTGGCGAAGTTCGCCGAAAGCGCCACCGCCACGTCCATTAACCACCAGGACGGTGAACTGGCCACCACCATCGCCTTCAACCTGATCGAGGGCGCCAGCCTGTCCGACGCCACGCTGCAGATCGCCGACGCGGAAGCGGAAATCGGCCTGCCCAACAATGTGCGCGGCAGCTTCCAGGGATCGGCCAAGACCGCGCAGGACAGCAACAAGGCGCTGCCGTTCCTGATCCTGGCCGCCATCGTGGTGATCTACATCGTGCTGGGCATCCTGTACGAAAGCCTGGTGCACCCGGTGACGGTGCTCACCACCTTGCCTTCGGCCGGCGTGGGCGCCGTGCTGGCGCTGCTGCTGTTCAAGATGGAGTTTTCCACCATCGCCCTGATCGGGATTTTCCTCCTGATCGGCATCGTCAAGAAAAACGCCATCCTGATCATCGACTTCGCGCTGGAGGCGGAACGGGCGCGCGGCCTGTCGCCCCTGGCCGCCGTGCGCGAGGCATGCCTGCTGCGCTTCCGCCCGATTTTGATGACCACCGTGGCCGCGGCGCTGGGCGCGCTGCCGCTGGCGATCGGCTTCGGCGAAGGCTCGGAGCTGCGCCGTCCGCTGGGCGTGACCATCGTCGGCGGCCTGATCGCCAGCCAGCTGCTGACCTTATTCACCACGCCGGTGGTGTACATCCTGATGGACAAGCTGCGTCGCCGCAGCCCTTCCGAACAACACTTGAGCAGAATTCACGGCGAGCAGGCAACTGCGGCGCCCACCACACCATGAGCAAACACGCACCATCGCTTCGTTACTCCACCGTCGTCCCGGCCCTGATGGCGGCCATGCTGCTGGGCGGCT
>JBEVMD010000396.1:0-4120 GCA_040508835.1 Duganella sp.
GCGTCGGTACACATCAGCGACACCGACATGATCACGTCAAGCTACCTGTCGCGCGAGAGCGCGCTGATCTGGGGCGAAGCCACCACGTTTGCCCGCAACAGCGAATACTTCACGCTGGCGTTTGCCAATCCCGGCGACGCCGACCTGGTCGTCGGCCTGAATTTTTTGGCGTACACCGACATCACCGTCACCGCCGTTCCCGAGCCGGCCACGTACGGGCTCCTGCTGGCCGGCCTGCTGCTGACCGCCACCATCGCCCGCCGCCAACTTCGCGGTCGGTTCCGACATTCGGACACGACCGCATCGTTGTAGGGTCCGGCCCGTGTCTGAATGTCGGCACTGACCCGGAATTTACGCGTCGGGCACGTGGATGCTGGCCTTGATGTGCTTGAGGTGGGCGATGATGGTAAACGTCATCACCACCAGCATCGACCACGAGCTCCACTTGCTGACGTGGACGGCGCTCCAGGCGCCCAGCTGGTTCGGGTACTGCCACACGCCCCGGAACGTGCTGATGTTTTCGGCCAGCCAGATAAACAGGCCGATCAGTACGAATGCCAGCAGCAGCGGCATGCGGCGGTCACGGTCCAGCGGGCGATAGATGACCGTGGTGCGCGCGTATAAGCCGAGCGCGGCGGCGGCCAGGTACCAGCGGTAGTCGCCGATATAGTGGTGGGTAAAGAAGTTGGCGTAGATCGCCACCGCGATCAGCACTGACATCCAGTACGGCGGATGGTGGCTGATGCGCAGGTCGAACAGACGCCAGGCCTGCACCATGTAACTGCCCACGGCCGCGTACATAAAGCCCGAGAACAAGGGCACGTCCCACAGCTTGGTGTAGGCAAAGTCGGGATAGCTCCACGAGGCAATCGCTCCCGAGACCTTGAACACCTCGAGCGCGAAGCCCACCACGTGGAACAAGCACACGGCTTTCAGTTCATCCCAGGTTTCCAGCTTGCTCCACACCATGCCGGCCTGGATCGCCAGCGCGGCGACCAGCAGCACGTCGTAGCGCGGCAGGCCGAACAGGCCGGCGCGCGGCACCAGGAACACGGCGCCGAAATACAGGAACTTGATCAGGAAGCGCGGCACGCCGCGCAAGCCGCCGCGCGCCGCATGATTGAGCAGGTGAGTGTCGAGTGTGTTGAGCATGCAACAACTCTAGCGCCCCACCCTCCCCTGCGCAGCTACCGCCGCATCAATAGAACGTGTAGTTCGCGCTGAACGTGAAGTAACGGCCCTGGTTGTTATGCAGGCCGGCGTTGTACCCTTCCAGCGGCACGGCGGCAGTGCTGACGCCGTAACGCGGATCGTACGGCGCTTTTTTGTCGAACACGTTCTGCACGTTCAGGCTCAGCTCCAGGTTCTTGAAACCGCTGTAGGTATAGCCGAGGCCCACCGTGGTCCAGCTCGAGACGGAGCACTTCGGATAGTATGCCTCGTACAGCGGGATCGTGGTGTTGCGGTCCGGCGCGGCGTCGGTCGGCTTGGCCGTGCCGTAGTGGCAGAACGGCTGGGCATACGTCTCGGCGCCGTCATACCGGCGCAGCAGCGAGACCGGGCCGACATAGTTGACGGTGGCGCTCACGCCATGGTCGCCAACGGTCCAGTTGCTGCTCAACGTGGTCTTCCAGCGCGGCACATCGATGCCGCTGCTCAGCGACCAGTCCGAGTAGCCGGCGCTGGAACCGGCCAGGTTGTGCTGTTCATCGCCTTCCGTGGCGGCAATCGAGTAGTACGACGTGTAGGTGCTGCTGAGTTTGCTGTTCAGCGTCCCCCATGCGCCCAGGCGCTGGCGGTGGCGCAGCTCAAGGTCAATGCCGCGCACTTCGGTCACGCCGCGGTTGATCCATGGCGTGCGCACCATCAGCAGCGGGCCGGTGCCGGGAATGGCATTGCCGTTGGCATCGGTGATGAAGTTGACCGGGTTGGTGTCGCGCACGACGTTGCCCGGCGTGGTGTCCTCGTTCTTGAGGGCGTCGTCCGCCGTCCCCAGCACGACCTCGCCGGTCTTGCGGATGCGCCAGATGTCGACCACCAGGTCCACGTTGCTGGTCGGCGAAATGATCAGGCCATACGAGCGGCTGGTCGATTTCTCCGGCACCAGCTCGGGGTTAGCGCCGCCGGTGCCGGCCGCCGACTTGTTGCAATCGACTTCGGTGGCGCCCGGCAGCGGCGTTTCCTGGTCGGCCGCGCAGCGCTTCGGATCCCACAGGTTGCTAAGGAAGAACTGGGCGCCGCCCGGCGTCACCTGGGTCAGGCCCGGCGCGCGGAAGCCCTTGGCATAGCTGCCCCGTACGGCCACGGTCTCGGCCACGGTCCATTTGCCGCCTACCTTGGGCACGTAGTTGGTCTTGATGCCCGGGTATTTGTCGGCACGGCCGGCAAAGTCGAATTCCAGGCTCTTGAGCAGCGGCGTGCGCAGCTCGATAAAGGCCGATTTGACGTCGCGCTGGCCATCGATGACGGTGTTGGCCAGGCCGTAGATGTTGCCGGCAGCCAGCTCCGCATCGGGGCGCAAGGCGATTTTCTCGCGCCGCGCTTCAAGCCCCAGGGCCAGGCCCATGGCGCCACCGGGCAGGCTGCCGAATTCGGTGCTGGCGCGCGCATCCCACTGCAGGATCGAGGCGCGGTCGTCGCTGGTGGTGCTGCGGGTCAGCGTGGGGTCGGCCGACAGCTGGGCCAGCGACGTGCCGGTGGTCAGCTTGCGCAGTGTGGGCAGGTAGAGGCGGCCGAAATACGTATCTTCCTTGCGCGATTCGTTCCACAGCAAGCCCGTGTTCCAGTCCCAGCCACGCCATTGCCCCTGCAGGCCGGCCAGCGCGCGGTAACCGGTGTTGGTCACCTCGGTGCCGCCGGTGGCGTTTTCAAAGCGGTAGCCCACCGAGGCGCGCGCATTCGGGAACGGATTGTCCGGGTGGCCGATTTCCAGGATCGCCTGGAACGGATCGGCAATGCCGGCCGAGGTGAAGTTGGTGACCTGGCTCTGGCCGATGGTGATGGGGGCGGCCGTGTAGTTGCGGCGCGAGCGGCTATAGCCCAGTTCGACGAACGCCTCGGTATTGGCGCCGAGCTTGAGCGTGCCGCGGCTCAGCAGGTTGGCGTCCTTGCCGGCGCTTTGCGCTTCCAAAAAACGCACGGAATCGTAGTTGCAGAAGGTGCGGCCGATGAACACGCTGGTCCGGGCCAGGCCCATGGCCGTGCTGCCCACCAGCTGCTGCGACGGGTCGCAACCGGTGTCGGTCACGAGGCGCGTGGGGGCGGTGGTCTGGGACACGGCAAAGTTCTTCGAGCCGGGCGCGCTCTCGCGGTAGAACGAGGCGTGGCCGGACACCGTGCTGCCGTAGGGCGTGGCCAGGCGGCCGTTCAGCAGGCGGTACTGGTCGACCTGGATGTCGGTGGCGTCGGCGCGTGCCACGCGGTCGCGCTTGGAGACATCGGCAGCAAAGAACACGTTGTAGCCATCCTTGTCGAGGTCGCCTTTGCCCCAGAACAGGTTGACGCCGCGCTTGCCGAAGTTGTTGTCGTCGTTGGCGCCGGCGCGCGCGCCCAGCCGCAGTCCCTGGAAATCGGTCTTGGTGATGAAGTTGATCACGCCGCCAATGGCGTCAGAGCCGTACACGGCCGAGGCGCCGTCCTTGAGGATTTCAACACGCTCGATGGCGGACAGCGGGATGCTGTTCAAATCGTACAACGTCGAGTTGCCGTCGTTCGGATCGGCATACGCGGACGGCGTCATGCGGCGACCATTAAGCAGGATCAGCGTGGACGTGGACGACAGGCCGCGCAGCGAGGCAGTCGCCGCGCCGCGGGAAAAGCCGCCGTCGTTGATGTCCAGGTTGTTATCGCTGCCCATGGCGGTGACTGTCCGCATCAGCTCGGCAACCGTGGCGGCGCCGCTGGCCTTGATATCGGCCGCATTGATCACCTGGACCGGTGACGCGCCTTCGTTGCCGACCCGTTTCAGATTGGATCCGGTGATGTACACCGCCTGCAGCGGCGCGCCGTCGGCTGCTTGTGCCTGGGTCTGAGCCTGGGCGTGGACTGTAGGTGCGTAGGCGACCAAAATGGCGATCGCCAACGCCGTTTGACGTGCGTTGATGGTGTGCTTCAAATTACC
>JBEVMD010000416.1:0-10550 GCA_040508835.1 Duganella sp.
GCCATCCTGTCCAACAACCGCATCGTTCCCCCGTTCGGCATGGCTGGCGGCAAGCCCGGTGCGCTGGGACGCAACACCGTGCTGCGCGCCAATGGCAGCGTGGAACAGCTGGGCCATATCGGCAAGACCGACATGCAGGCCGGCGATATCTTCGTGATCGAAACGCCCGGCGGCGGCGGTTACGGACCACAGTGAAAGTCGAACCATGGCAGTGACATCGGCGGGCACGCGGCCCGCACAACTCGACAGCCTGATGGCCCAACGCGTGTACGCGCACGACTGGTCGGTCACCGCGCTGGGACCGATCGCCGGCTGGCCGGCGGCGCTGCGCATCTCGGTCAACCTGGTGCTGGCGTCCGACTTTCCCTCGTGCCTGTTCTGGGGCGAGCATCAGCTGATGATCTATAACGACGCCTATCTGCTGCTGCTGGGCCAGAAGCCCGATGCGCTGGGCCGGCCGCTGGCGCACGTGTGGCCCGAGATCTGGGACGACATCGTGCCCATTCTCGACCGCGCCTGGCAGGGCCGGTCCACCTTCATCGAGGATTTTCCGCTGATGGTGGACCGCGACGGCCAGTCGCGCGAAGCGTTCTTCACCTTTTGCTACAGCCCCGTGCTCGACGAGCATGGCGCCTCGGTGGGCATCCTCGACACCGTGGTGGAAACCACGGCCACCGTGCATGCGATGCGCGAGACGGCACGGTTTTCCGTCGCGCTCAAGGACGAGCTGCAGGCGCTCACCCAGGACCGCGACCGCATCTGGCAGCTGTCGAGCGACCTGATGGTGCTGATCGACCTGGACGGCGTGGTGGCGGCGGTCAATCCCGCGTTCACCCGCACCCTGGGCTGGCACGAACATGAACTGCACGGCGTGTCGTTCACGGCACTCGTGCATCCGGACGAGCGCGCTGTCGTGGCGGGTCAGCTGGCGGCGCTACGCAACGGGCGCGGCCCCGCGCGGCTGGAAATGCGCGTGCGGGACAAGGTGGGCGAGCACGTGTATATCGACTGGACCAACGCGCTCAACGGTAATTTCCTGCTGGGCATAGGCCGCGACAGCACGGCCGAGCGGGCGGCCGCGGCCGCGATCAAGCGTTCGGAAGCGGCGCTGCAGCAGGCCCAGAAAATGGAGGCGATCGGCAAGCTGACGGGCGGCGTCGCGCACGATTTCAACAACCTGCTGCAAGTCATTTCCGGCAATTTGCACTTGCTGTCCACCGTGGTGCCGCCCGACAGCCGCGGCCAGCGCTACGTGGACAGCGCGCTGGCCGGCGTGAACCGTGGCGCCAAGCTGGCCAGCTACCTGCTCGCGTTCGGCCGCCGCCAGGCGCTCGAGCCGCGCGTGATCAAGGTGGGCGCCTTGCTAGCCGCCATGGACGATATGCTCAGCCGTACGCTGGGCGAGGAAATCGACGTCGAACTGGTCGTGGCGGCCGGCCTGTGGAATACCTTCATCGACGCGGCGCAGATGGAAAACGCCGTGCTCAACCTGTGCATCAACGGCCGCGACGCCATGGCCGGCGCCGGCCGGCTCACCATCGAGGCCGGCAACGCCTGGCTGGACGACCGGTACACGCGCCAGCATGCGGACGTCGCGCCCGGCCAGTACGTGATGGTGGCCGTCACCGACACCGGCTGCGGCATGCCGCCCGAGGTGCTGCACCAGGCGTTCGACCCGTTCTTCTCCACCAAGCCCGAAGGGCAGGGCACGGGTCTGGGCCTGTCGATGGTGTTCGGCTTTGTCAAGCAGTCGGGTGGCCATGTCAATATCTACAGCGAGGTGGGCAGCGGCACCACGGTCAAGCTGTACCTGCCCCGGTGCGTGGACCAGGCGGACCCGGCGCCCGCCGATCCGCAGGCCCAGCCGGTCACGGGCGGCGCCGAGATCGTGCTGGTGGTGGAAGACGACGAAGGCGTGCGCAACACGGCCGTGGAACTGCTCAAGCAGCTCGGCTACATCGTGCTCAAGGCCAACGACGCGGCCAGCGCCATGAGCATCCTCGACAGCGGTATCGCAGTCGACCTGCTGTTTACCGACGTCGTCATGCCGGGCCCGCTGCGCAGCACGGAACTGGCCAGGCTGGCGCGCGCGAAGCTGCCCGGACTGGCGGTGCTGTTTACGTCGGGCTACGCGGAAAACGCCATCGTCCACGGCGGCCGGCTGGAGGCGGGGGTGGAATTGCTGGGCAAGCCGTATTCGCGCGACGCCCTGGCGCGCAAGGTCAGGCAGGTGCTGGCGGCAACCGTGCGGCATGAGGGCCCGGCCCCGTGACCCGGGCGGCCATGGTGCCCGGGCGACGTGACTGAAAATTGCAGCAACAGTGTTTTAATTGCTCATAGGATATTTTAGTTTTTTTTGCTTTATATCTCTGATAGAATCTCCGCATTGCAATCACTTTTGGTTTATATCAACAAAAGCGATATCCCCCAGCGCGGCCCGCAGTTCGGTCGAGCTGTCGTCGGCCCAACAATCGCCGGCAGTTGTCACCCACTGTCTGACCATTACCGGAGCTCGCGCCATGCGCATCAAATCTATCCTGCCGTCCCTGACCGCCGCTATGGCCATGCTCGCCCTGAGCGCAGGCGCTGCCCACGCCGCAACCAACCTGGTTGTCAACGGCAATTTCGACGCCACCACCAACGGCACCAACAAGCAGCTGGCAGCAACGCCTGCCGCGGCACTGGCCGCCGACAAGCGCACCACGCTGACCGGCTGGACCAGCAGCAACGGCCGCGATGGCGGCTACAACTTCGTGCTCGATGCCGACCTGGCCAAGACCTGGGATTCCGCCATCTGGCTCAGGAGCGAGAACAAGGGCGTGAGCAACGGGTACACCAGCTCGGCCAACGGCGGCAATATCTTCGCGTCGGACGCGCTGTACCACCCGGGCACGCTCTCGCAAACCATCAGCGGCCTGACCCAGGACGCCTATTACACGCTGACCTTCGATTTCGCGCTGGCCCAGCAAGTCGGTTTCACCGGCGCCAATACCGACAACTACTGGCACGTGGTGTTCGGTGACGAGACCTTCAATTCGAACGAACTGAGCATCGCCAGCGGCGGCTTCAGCGGCTGGGAAACGGCCACCATGACCTTCAAGGCCAGCAGCACCAGCCAGGTGCTGTCGTTCCTGGCGCAATCGAGCGCACCGGGCGCGCCGCCCTTCCTGCTGCTCGACAGCGTGGCGCTGGCCGCCGCCGTGCCCGAACCGTCCACCTGGGGCATGATGCTGGGCGGTATCGGTCTGGTGGGCTTGCTGGCCCGCCGCCGCGCCAGGCAGGCGTAAGCCGATGGCCGATCCGTGGCGCGCCGCGCGAGGTGCCGCCTGCAGTGAGCCCTCTCCACCATGCCCGTGACGCTTGCCGGATTTGCCGACGCTGCGCTGCGCCTGGCCGTCTGGCTGGTGCTGTTGTCGGTGCTGTTCGTACCGCTGGAGCGCTGGTTCGGCGCGCGCCATGCGCCCCGGCGGCGGCGCCAGGTGGCGCACGATGTTGCGTACTACGTGATCAGCAGCCTGGTGCCGATCGTGCTGCTGGGCGTGCCGACGGCGCTACTGGCCGTGGCCGCTCAACACCTGGTGCCGGCCGCGCTCACCGGCGCCATCGCCCAACTGCCCGGCGCCGTGCGGCTGCTGCTGGTGTTTATTGTGGGCGAAACGGGGTTTTACTGGGGCCACCGTCTCAGCCATGAACTGCCGTGGCTGTGGCGGTTTCACGCGGTCCATCACAGCACCGGGCACATGCATTTCCTGGCCAATACCCGCACCCATCCGGTCGACATGGTGGTGACGCGGCTGTTCGGCCTGGTGCCGCTGTACCTGCTGGGGCTGGCAGGGCCCAGCGTGGCCGGCACCGGCGCGCCCGCCTTGCTGCTGGTAACGGGCACGGTATGGGGCTTCTTTATCCACGCCAACCTGCGCTGGCGCCTGGGCGTGCTGGAATGGCTGGTTGCCACACCGGCGTTCCACCACTGGCATCACAGCCGGCACGACCATATCAACCGCAACTACGCGGCCACCTTGCCGGTGCTCGACCGCCTGTTCGGCACCCATTACCTGCCGCGCCACTGGCCGCAGGAGGTAGGCACCGATACGCCACAAGCGGCAAGCCTGGCCGGCCAGCTGCTCGATCCGCTCATCCCGGCCCGCACGCCGCGCCACTGAACGCCGCTCTGGTGCACGCGGCAATACCTTGGGTGGCGCATGTCAATACCTTGCGTAGCGGATGTCAATACCCACCATCGTATGATTGTTGTCAACCTGGTCTCCACGTACAGTCGCACTTTTAGCGGCGACTGGCTGTGACGGGAGGCGATGGTGTACAAGCTCAAGAAAATTTTGCGTGGCGGCGGCTCGGCCAATGCGGCGGTGCTCTCCGCATTTTTACTGTGCGGCCTGTATTTCGCGTCGTGGTGCCTGATCAGCCACTGGTCGAATTTTCCCGGCGCCCTGATCTTCTACCACTGATCCTGGCATCACGCCGTGGTGGCGATGCCGTATTTGCGCTGGGTGTGCTGGTACTGCGCCAGCAGGGCGTCGAGCGACGGGTGCGCCGCGTCGATCTTGCGCATGCGCTCCAGCAGGAAGGCGCACTGCTCGGCCAGCGGCGCTTCCCACCCCAGGTCGTCGAGCTGCTTGAGCATGGCTGACGCGGCGGCCGGCAGCAAGGCCATATTGCCCGGCGCCTTGCGCAGCCCGGCGTTGAGCGTGTCGAGCGCCGCGCGCAGGTCGCCCTGGCTGCGCTTTTCCGCCGCATGCGCCAGCAGCTCGCCCACCTGCATCCTGATCTGCTCGCCCATGCCCTGGGCCAGGTCGTGGCGGCCCGCCTTTTCAAAGACTTCCACCGCATCGTCCATCGACACGCCGCTGTCCGTATCGTTCATCAGTTCCAGGATCACGGTGGACGCCTGCTGGTCGAGCTTGACGTTCAGGCAGCTCTGCACCAGGTCGAGCTTGAGCGCGGTGGACAGCCCGCGCGTGTTGGCGATGTTGTTGACGGCCGTCGTCAGCTCGGCCGCAGCGGCGGTCAGGTTGCCGCTCATTTCCTGCACCATGCCGGCGGCAATCGCGCGGCAGGTGTCCGTGTTGGCGTTGCTGCGCAGCGAGCGTTCCATGTCGCGCAGCACGCCGCCGGCCTGGTAGGCATCGCCCTTCTTGACCAGCGTCTTGACCAGCTTGACGTGGTCTTCCGGATCGCGGAATTCCGAATACTTGGCTTTGGTGACCACCTGCTTGAACGCCTTTTCGGCCGCGCCGACGTCGCCCGTTTCATACGCCACCTCGCCCAGGTGGCGCAGGCGGCGCACCATGTGCGGCGAAATCTCCACGGCGTCTTCCAGCACCTTCTTGGCCGACTGCTGCTGGCCCAGCGCCTGCAGCGTGCGCGCCAATAAATCGTAGGCTGCCATGAAAGTGGGGTGCTCCTGCAGCAGGTCGGTCAGGGTCTGCTGGCTTTCCACGAACTTGCGCAGGCCGAACTGGCAGCGCGCCATGCCCAGCCGCGCCCAGGCCGTGGGGCGGGTGAGCAGGATGGCCTGGTACACGAACTCCGCCTCCACCAGGTCGTCGATCGACACCAGCAGTTCGGCGCGCAGGCGCGCATAGTCGGTGGCATAGCGCGGATGGGTTTGCTCGCCGTCCTTGCAGCCGGTGATCGCCTTGCGAATATTGCCGGCCGCCACCTGCTGGTAGATGGGCCAGAACAGCTCGCGCCGGTCCACGGCGCGGCGGATGCGCAGCAACAGCGAGTCGACCGTGAACGGCTTGAGCACGTAATCGGTGGGCGCCAGCTCGACGGCGCCAATCACGCGGCTGTACACGCCTTCCGAGGTAATCATCATGAAGATGCACCAGGGCGGAATCAGGCGGTGGTGGCGCAGATCTTCCAGCAGCTGCTGGCCGTCCTGGCCGTTGTTTTCGCTGCCGTTGCCCAGGTCGTATTCGCACAGCACGATGTCGAACGGCTTTTTCGACAGTTGCCGTATGGCCGTGCCCGAGCCCACCGCGTACTCGATGCGGGTGATCTCGCACTGGTTCAGCATATTGTGCAGGCTGCCGCGCATGCCCGGGTTCGGGTCCACGATCAACACCGACAATTCGCTATAGTCCGCCATCTTGCCCACCCCTGATGTAGATGGTCTTAGCATACCTTAAGGCAAGCATTTTGATGCGATTTTGCGGCGCGGCGGGCCGATTTGGCCCGGCAGACGGCGCAAAATGTTGCTGGCGGAATACTGCAATCATGTCGCTCGCGCCATCTTGACGCTGTCTCGACGGGGAGGGAACGGGTATAATGCGCGCAAAAGGAATTCTGCAAGACGTGTCCACTATCCGTCGCAACTCGTTTGCTACTCGTTAACTTCGTGCTCTATCCACCTTTAATCCGCAGCCTCGCTGCATCAACGACCTTCCAACCATGTTGATACTTCCGGGCTCCAACGCCCTGTCCGCATTCCGCAGCCAACGCCTGCTCAACCAGTTGCAGGCGGCATTGCCCCAGGTTGCCGCCGTCCAGGCACGCTACGTCCACTTCATCGATGCCGCCGCGCCGCTGTCGGCCGACGACACCAGCCGCCTTGGCGCGCTGCTGACGTACGGCGAGCCGGCCCATCCCGATAACACGGACGGCGCAGTCGAGGAATTTTTCGTCATCCCCCGTTTCGGCACCATTTCGCCGTGGGCCTCCAAGGCCACCGACATCGTGCATAACTGCGGCATGGCGCACGTCAAGCGCGTGGAGCGCGGCATTGCGTTCCGTATCAACCTGAAGTCCGGCATCCTGGGCAGCAGCATCGGCGCGCCGAAAAAACTGACGGACGACGACGTGCACACCGTGGCGGCCCTGCTGCACGACCGCATGACGGAATCGGTGCTGCGCCACCCGGACGAAGCCGCTGGCCTGTTCCGCACGCTCGATGCGCGGCCGCTGGAAACCGTGGACGTGATCGGCGCCGGCCAGGGCGCACTGCAGCAGGCAAATACCGACCTCGGCCTGGCAATGTCGCAGGACGAGATCGAATACCTGGACGCGGCCTTCACGCGCGCGGGCCGCAACCCGACCGACGTCGAACTGATGATGTTCGCCCAGGCCAATAGCGAGCACTGCCGCCATAAAATCTTCAACGCCGACTGGACCATCGACGGCGTCGCGCAGCCGAAATCGCTGTTCGGCATGATCAAGAACACCCACGAGCTGCAGCCCAAGGGCACCGTGGTCGCGTACAGCGACAACTCGTCGATCATGGAAGGCGCCACCGTGATGCGTTTCTTCCCGCAAGGCGCCAGCCAGCAATACGCCCCGGTCACCGAGCTGACCCACACGCTGATGAAGGTGGAAACCCACAATCACCCGACCGCGATTTCGCCGTTCCCGGGCGCCTCCACCGGCGCCGGCGGCGAGATCCGCGACGAGGGCGCCACCGGTCGCGGCGCCAAGCCCAAGGCCGGTCTCGCCGGCTTCACGGTCTCCAACCTGCTGCTGCCGGGCGCCGTGCAGCCATGGGAAACGGACGCTGCGGGCCGCGCTTACGGCAAGCCGGAGCGCATTGCCTCCGCCCTGCAGATCATGATTGACGGCCCGCTGGGCGGCGCTGCGTTCAGCAACGAATTCGGCCGCCCGGTCCTGGGCGGCTACTTCCGCACCTACGAACAAAACGTCAGCGCCCAGTTTGGCGCGGCCACCGTGTTCGGCTACCACAAGCCGATCATGATCGCGGGCGGCATCGGCAATATCTCGTCGCAGCACACGCATAAAAACGATATCCCGGTCGGCAGCCTGCTGGTGCAGCTGGGCGGTCCCGGCATGCGCATCGGCATGGGCGGCTCGGCCGCGTCGTCGATGGCCACCGGCACCAACACGGCCGACCTGGACTTCGATTCGGTCCAGCGCGGCAACCCGGAAATGGAACGACGCGCGCAGGAAGTCATCAACGGCTGCTGGCAGCTGGGCGCCGACAACCCGATCATCTCGATCCACGACGTGGGTGCGGGCGGTTTGTCCAACGCCTTCCCGGAAATCACCAACGACGCCAAGCGCGGCGCGATTTTCGACCTGCGCAAGATTCCGCTGGAAGAGAGCGGCATGGCGCCGAAAGAAATCTGGTCCAACGAATCGCAGGAACGCTACGTGCTGGCGATTGCGCCGGCCAGCCTGGCGCTGTTCCAGGCCCTGTGCGAGCGCGAGCGCTGCCTGTTTGCCGTGGTGGGCACCGCCACCGAGGAACGCCAGCTCAAGCTGATCGATCCCGAGCTGGGCAACAACCCGGTCGACATGCCGATGGATGTGCTGCTCGGCAAGCCGCCAAAAATGCAGCGCGACGTGCAGCACGTGCACCGCGACCTGCCCGCCATCGACCTCACCGGCATCGACCTCAACGAGGCGGCCAGGCGCGTGCTGCTGCTGCCGACCGTGGGCGATAAATCGTTCCTGATCACCATTGGCGACCGTACCGTGGGCGGCATGTCCGTGCGCGACCAGATGGTGGGACCATGGCAAGTGCCGGTGGCCGACTGCGCCGTGACCGCCATGAGCTTCGAGGGCTACCTGGGCGAAGCGATGTCCATGGGCGAGCGCACGCCGCTGGCCGTGATCGATGCTGCCGCCTCGGGCCGCATGGCCGTGGCCGAAGCAATTACCAATATCGCGGCCGCGCCGATTGCCGACATCTCCGACATCAAACTGTCCGCCAACTGGATGGCCGCCTGCGGCCAGCCGGGCCAGGATGCCGCGCTGTACGACACGGTCAAAGCCGTGGGCATGGAACTGTGCCCGGCACTGGGCATCAGCATCCCGGTGGGCAAGGATTCGCTGTCGATGCGCACGACCTGGCAGGACGAGGGCGAGGCAAAAGCCGTGGTCTCGCCGGTGTCGCTGATCGTGTCCGCGTTTGCGCCCGTGTACGACGTGCGCAAGTCGCTCACGCCGCAGATCAGGACCGATGCGGGCGAGACGTCCATCATCCTGATCGACCTGGGCCGGGGCAAGAACCGCCTGGGCGCCTCGGCGCTGTCGCTGGTGATGAACCAGCTGGGCAACGAAACGCCGGACGTGGACAGTGCGGAAGACCTGAAAGCATTCTTTGCCGCCATCCAGCAGCTGAACCGCGACGGCAAGCTGCTGGCATACCACGACCGCTCGGATGGCGGCCTGTACGGTACTCTGGTCGAGATGGCGTTTGCCGGCCGCGCCGGCCTGTCGATCAACCTCGACATCCTGACCATGGAACAAGGTCACGGCGCCGACCAGGGCGACGCCAAGAACTGGGCCGGCCAGATTGCCGAACGCCGCAACGAGCAAACGCTGCGCGCGCTGTTCTCGGAAGAGCTGGGCGCCGTGATCCAGGTCCGCGCGGACGAAAAATCGCTGGTGATGGACGTGCTGCGCACCTTTAACCTGGGCGCCTGCAGCCACATCATAGGCAAGCCGAACGACCGTGGCGTGATCGAGTTCACCCGTGATGCCAAGCTGATCTACAACCAGCCGCGTTCGGCGCTGCACCGCCTGTGGAGCGAAACCAGCTGGCGCATCGCCCGCCTGCGCGACAACCCGGCCTGCGCCGACGCCGAATACGACCGCCTGCTGGACGAGCAAGACCCCGGCATGCAGCCGAAAGTCACGTTCGACCTGGCCGAGAATGTGGCCGCGCCATTCCTGGCCACCGGCGTGCGCCCGCGCGTGGCCATCCTGCGCGAGCAGGGCGTCAACTCGCATATCGAAACTGCGTATGTCATGCACCAGGCCGGCTTTACGGCCGTGGACGTGCACATGAGCGACCTGATTGCCGGCCGCGCCAGGCTCGACGATTTCCAGGGCATCATTGCCGTGGGTGGTTTCTCGTATGGCGACGTATTGGGTGCGGGCGAAGGCTGGGCCAAGACCATCTTGTTCAATACCGCGCTGTCCGATCAATTCGCCCGCTTCTTTGCACGCGGCGACAGTTTTGGTCTGGGCGTCTGCAATGGTTGCCAGATGATGAGTAATCTGAAATCGATGATTCCGGGCGCCCACGCATGGCCCAAATTCACCACCAATAAATCGGAGAAATTCGAGGCGCGCTTTGCCATGGTGGAAGTACTTGATAGTCCATCGATATTCTTTAACGGCATGGCCAATACCCAGACCCCGATCGCGATTGCGCACGGCGAAGGTTATGCCGACTTTACCCAGACCGGGAATATCACGGAAGCCGTTGCAGCCATGCGGTTTATCGACAACCGCGGCGACGCTACCGAAGCGTACCCGTATAACCCGAACGGTTCGCCGCAAGGCATTACCGCGGTCACCACGCTTGACGGCCGCTTTACGGTCATGATGCCGCACGCCGAACGGGTATTCCGCACGGTGCAGCAATCGTGGCATCCGGAAGCGTGGGGCGAGGATACGCCCTGGATGCGCATGTTCCGCAACGCGCGCAAGTACGTCGGCTAATGTAGAAGGCGCCAATTAGAGCAGGGCCACTGTGGAAACAGTGGCCCTGTTTTTTTACGCATACTTTCTATTCCGCCATTCCCGCGCAGGCGGGAATCCACGCTGAGCGGTTCTTTGACGCGCAC
>JBEVMD010000453.1:0-6185 GCA_040508835.1 Duganella sp.
ACCTCGTCGATGTCGCTGTCCTTGACGCCCTTGGCTTTCAGGTAGGCGCGCAGGATCTTGTTGGTGGTGCGCGGGTACACGTAGTCGGTGCCCAGCAAAACGAAGCGCTTGGCGCCGCCGCCTTCCTTGCTCATCAAATAGGCCACGGCGGGAATCGCCTGCTGGTTCGGTGCGGCGCCCGTATAAAACACGTTTTTCTCGAGCTCTTCGCCCTCGTACTGCACCGGGTAGAACAGCAGGCTATTGAGTTCCTTGAACACCGGCAGGACGGATTTGCGCGAGACCGACGTCCAGCAGCCGAAGACGGCGGCCACCTTGTCTTGCGCGATCAGGCCGCGCGCCTTTTCGGCAAACAGCGGCCAGTTGGAGGCCGGATCGACGACGACAGCTTCGAGCTTCTTGCCCATCACGCCGCCGTTGGCATTGATCTCGTCGATGGTCATCAGGGCCACGTCCTTGAGCGACGTCTCGGAAATGGCCATGGTGCCGGACAGCGAGTGCAGGATGCCGACCTTGATGGTGTCGGCCGCAAAGGCGGTGGTGGGCAGCAGGCTGCCGGCGGCCAGCAGCGCGGTGGCGGCGGCGATGCGGGTCATGGCGCCGATGAAGTGACGACGGTTGTGCAGTGGGTTGTTCATGTGGGCTCCGCGATTGAAAGATTAGTATTGGAGTTGCAGGGTGACGGCAAATTTGTCGGCGTCGCCGGCGCTGGTGATCCTGGTCTTCGAGTACACGGCGCTCACCTGCGCGTTGTAGCCGTCGATGATGTAGTTGACGCCGGCGTCGAGCTGCCTGGTGTCGATATTGGTGTCTGCGCTGAACTGCTGCCAGCGGGCGAACGGTTGCAGCTTGCCCCAGCCGACCTTCTGCTCGAAGATGTATGACAGGCCGGCGGAATACGCCTTGCCCTGCTCTGCCAGCACGATGTTGTCGGTGTCGTAGTCGTAATAAGCCGCTTCGATGGCCACGGCGCCGGAACCCTTGATGCGTTTCTCCATCAGGAAGTCGACGTTGTAGGAACTGTATTTGCCGGTGCGCGCCACGGTAAGGATGCCGTCCTTCTGGTAGCGGCCCGCCACGCCGATCGACAGGATGTCGGCGTGGCCGAGGTAATTGCCGGTGCCGTAGTAGCCCGGTTCCGCATCCCAGAAGTCGTATTGCAGGCGGCCCGCGTACATCAGCGCGTCGTCGGCCTTGACGCCGGCGGCATCTGCCTGCGACTGGGTGAGCGTGCCGATGCCCAGCGTGTGGCCCTCGAACGCGCCGAACGAGTAACCGAGCTTGCCGCCGGCCAGGTTGCCCCACACGACCACGCCGTCGTCGCGGCCGCGGAAGATGCCGCCGTTGTAACCGTAGCGCGACGCCACGCCGGCCCAGTAGCCGCCGCCCAGCGAGTAGTACGGTCCGGCCATGTTGGCGCGGTCGCTCGGCGACAGCAGGCGGCCGGCCCAGATATTGAATTCCGGCGCAATGGCGAACTGGCCGGCGGCATCGAGCACGCGGATCCTGTCGCCGTCCCACTCGGTATTGAACATGCCCTGGATGTTTTTATTGAGCGTGGCGCCGAAGTACAGGCGGCCGCTGTCGAGGTTGAAATCGCTGGAGCGATGGCCGCCGCCAGGGGCGCCATCCTCGGCGCTGGTGTAGCTTTCGCGCAGACCGAAACCCACGCTGACGGATTTTTCATCGTCGATCTTGATGGTGGCGCCGGCGTGGACGTAGCCCATGCTGCATGCGCCAGCCAAAAAGGTAGCCACCGCCACCATTTTCTTCTTGTTCGCTTCCCGCCCCATTCCATTCCCCTTGTTTTGGCTTTAACCTGGTTAGTCAAAGGCTTTGCGCCTTTGACATGTTGCTAGATTAGCCAGCGGGGTATGGACGGGGAATACGTCAATTAACGTAGTGGTGGTGATGCAACCTCGCCGCTGCGCCCTTTATCGCTTGCGCAGTTCGGCGCCAGCGCGCTCGAGCGCCAAATCGCGGCCCGCGCGCAGGGCGGCAATCGTCTGCTTCACTTCCACGTCAGGTGCGATGCCTTGCCCCACGAACGTGGAACCGTCGGCATACACGTCGCGCTTGATGCAGATGAACGCCGAGCCGCCGCCGGGCAGTCCCAGCACCAGCGGCTGACCGGTGCTGCCACCGGTCGTCTCGCCCACGGTGATCCCGCGCTGCATCAGCTTGAACATGGCCGTGAAATCCTCGGCGGCCGATATCGTTCGCGCGCTGGTAAGTACGGCGACAGGGCCTTCGAACACCAGTTTTTGGGGCAGGCTGTAGGCGCCACCGCTCACGCGGGTCCAGTCGGTGCGCGCACGTCCCTGCGCACGCTGGACGATATCGTCGTTGCGGGTCATGGCGTCCATCATTTTGATGGGCGCGCGGGCGAGGTGCGACAGCACCTGCAGCGCGTACAGGGTAGAACCGCCGCCATTGCGGCGCACATCGATGACCAGTCCCCTGGCCGCCAGGATCTGCGGCAGCGCCGCCTCGAACGTGTGCACATCGGCGTCGTTTTCGAACTGGTCGAGCGCGATATACGCGATCCCGCTGCCCAGCTGCCTGTAGCCGGCCGCAGGTGGCGCATCGCCGGGACCGGAGCGGGCCACCGTCTCGATCCTTTCGCTGCCGTCTGCCGCGCGCAACGTCAGGGCAACCGGCCGGTCGGCGTCGCCAGGCAGCAGCTGGTAGTTGAACGTGCGCTCTACGCGATCCTGCGCAGTCGACGCGCTGACGTACGGCGCAATGCGCTCCCGCGCGTAATCGCGCACCGGTTGCCCGTCGATGGCGACAATTTCGTCGCCGGGACTGATGCGCGCCGCTACATCGGCCTCGCCCACGTGCAGCACCATCACCTTGTCTTCGATCAGCGCCGTGTGCACCGGTGGCCGTCCATACAGCGAGCGCGCCATCTGCGCTGGCGGGATGATGGCGGTGTGGCTGTCCTGCAGCAGGGGCGCGAGCGTCATCATCACGCGATAGTAATCCTCGGTGGTGGGGGCGGCGATCACCTTGCCCAGGTAATCCAGGTACACCTGGTCCCACTGCAGCTGCGGCACGTGGTCGAAATACACGAAATTGCGGCGCGCTTCGGACCAGAACAGCGACAGGCCGGCCACCTTTTCCTCCGTGGTCAACACCGGCCGGTAGGCATTGGCTATTGCAGGCGCCTGGAACAACTGCTCGGGCAGTTGCGGGTTGGCGGCGTGGGCGGCGTGGGCGAGCGGGAGGGCTGCGGCAAGTGCGATGGCAATGGCGGTACGGTGCATGGAGCGGTTCCGGTGGAAGGTGGCGGATGTTGCCATAAATGTAAAGTCTGTGCAATCATGGCGACCACGCCCGCGCCGTGGCACCGCTGTGGCACCGCTGTGGCACCGCTGTGGCACAATACCGGCTTCATTTTTGAAGGAACTGCCATGACTGTTTTCGCCGCCTCTGTCTTCGACGCCACCGTGATCTATGAAGGCAATGAACTGTTCAAAGGCCAGGGCGCCGCGCGCGGCTGGGCTGAAAAGCTGGCCAGGGAACTCGAATGCGCGATCGACGTCGAAAAGATCGGCACCGGCTGGGCGCTGGTGGGCACCGTGGACGGCGAGCCGCGCAAATGGGGCATCGTGGGCCAGCGCCTGAAAAGCCTCGACTGAAGATTGGTGCGTTCGCGCACAACAGCAGCCATCCCCGCGCAGTAACATCGATGCCGACACTGCCCAACGAGGATAGCAATGAAGCGCGATGACCTACCAGCAGTACCGGGCGGCGTGGACGATGCGCCGGCCGCCGCCAAGTCGGCGGGCCTGCGCTACGTGCACGACGACCAGCCCGGTATCACGCGCAAGCAGCGCGGCAAACATTTTCATTATGTCGATGCAGACGGCGCCCCCGTCAAGGACGAGGACACGCTCGCGCGCATCAAGTCGCTCGTGATTCCTCCTGCCTACCAGGATGTCTGGATCTGCAAGCACGCCAACGGCCACCTGCAGGCGACCGGGCGCGACGCACGCGGGCGCAAGCAGTACCGCTACCACCCGAAATGGCGCGCCGTGCGCGACGAATCGAAGTACGAGCGCATGCTCAACTTCGGCAAGGCGCTGCCCAAGATACGCCGCGCCGTGGCGGAAGCGCTCAAGCTCCCCGGCCTGCCGCGCGAAAAAGTCCTGGCCACCATCGTCTACCTGCTGGAAGCGACCATGATGCGGATCGGGAACGAGGAATACGCGCGCGAGAATAAATCGTTCGGCCTGACCACGCTGCGTGAACGCCACGTGCGGCTCGACGGCACCACCGTCGAATTCCGCTTCCGCGGCAAAAGCGGCGTCAATCACTCGGTGCAGGTGCAGGACCGGCGCCTGGCCAACATCATCCGCAAGACGCTCGACCTGCCGGGCCAGGACCTGTTCCAGTACGTGGACGACGACGGCAACCCGCACACCATCGGCTCGGCCGATGTGAACGAATACCTGCAGTCGATCGCCGGCGACGATTATACGGCCAAGGACTTCCGCACCTGGTCGGGCACCGTGCTGGCGGCAGTCGCTCTGCTCGAGTACGAAAAATTCGACTCCGAGGTGCAGGCCAAGAAAAACGTGGTGGCCGCCATCGAGGCGGTGGCCAAAAAGCTGGGCAACACGCCCACCATCTGCCGCAAGTGCTATGTGCACCCGGCCGTGATCGAAACCTATCTGAGCGGGGCCATGAAAACCGCGCTGCGCAAACGCGCGCAGCAGCAGTTGCAGGACGACGTGCATGCGTTGCGTCCGGAAGAGGCGGCCGTGCTGGCGCTGCTACAGCGGCGCCTGCAAGGATAAAAGCCGGGCAACCGGCAGGCAGTATCCAGCGCTGCCTGCCGGTCGCGGTGCAAAATTACTGCTTGACCATCGTGGCGCGGATGCTGCCGCTCTGGTTGGCGCCGATGCGGGCGTAGACCGTGGCCCAGCCACCGGCCGGCCAGGTCACTACCGTACTCTGGCCGTTGGACAGGTAGTTCGTTTGTGCGAAATACTGGCTGCCATTGGGATTGGTGCCGTACACCGCCAGCCGGATCTGCGCGCCGCCGGTGCCGATGGCCGTGAGCAGGAATTTATCCCCTGCCACTGGCCGCCCCCACGAGACGCCGCCCTGTGCCGCGCTGCCGCCCGCGATCCCGGTACCGTTGCCGTTGGCCTGTTCCAGCGCCGTAGGCCGGCTGGAAAATTCGATGCTTTGGGTCAGGCTGTTGTACGGTGCAGGCGTGCCGCCGCCGGTGCCGACCACGCTCCACGGCCCGCGCATGGACAGGATGTTGAAGTTGCCCGGCTTGTCGGCCGTGGTCGGATTGCCATTGCCGTCCACATAGCTGTTGGCGGAAATCACCTCGCGCAGAGCCTTGCGGATGTTATCCATTTCGGCGTACATCGCATTGTCGGCGCCGGGGTTGTTGACCCAGATCGGCCAGCGCGCACCGTTTTCCACGTAGATGGAAAATGGCGTGCCCACGTTGCGGTCCACCACGCGGGCGCCATACACCTTGAGCGTTTCCACGACTTTCTGGATCAGGGGATTGTTGTAAGTCATCGTGTAATTGGGCGGCAACATCATCAGCGCGCCTTCCGGTATCTCGCCCGTGTTTTCATTTGCGGCGCCCGTGTCGGCCGAGGTGGCAGGATAAACGTATGCCGGGTTGGCGCGCAGGCCTTCCTTGGGCAGCGACATCGCCAGCGCGTGCTGATACAGGCTCTTGCCATCATCCACTTCGTGAATGCGTATCAGGCCGCCAAGCGTGGACACGCCCGTGGCACGCGCGCCCTGGTAGTAATGGGCCGGATCGCCCCAACCCCGGCCATCGAGCGGAGACCAGGCGTGTAGTGCCGCGCGCCATTTGCCGTCGACCAGCCGCAATTGCCAGAAGCTGTGCACCTTGCCCGAGATCGGGTCGACAATCTCGGCGTGGCCGTCGCTGCCGCTGGCCGGCTGGGTGGCCGCAGGCCAGCGCGGTATAGTGACCGACGTCGCAATGGTCCGTGCATCGGGATCCGTTGCCGATCCGTTCGAGGACACCAGGGTCACGACCATTGGCAAGTCGGTTTCCGCCGCCAGGAATGCAGAGGTGGAATACGGTCCCTTGTCGACGCTCGGCTTGTATTGGCCGGCCGGCAGCGTGTAGGCGCCGAATACGGGACCGACCGGGCGGATATTCCACGGCGAATCCG
>JBEVMD010000464.1:0-9404 GCA_040508835.1 Duganella sp.
TGCAGCTCCTGTTCTTCCAGATAGCCCGCGCTGCCCTTCATGCCGTGCAGCAGGCGCCCGGCGGTATCGGCGTCGCCGCGCGCCATGGCGTCCTCCAGCTCCCGCATGCGCAGCGGCGCATCCTGGCGGAAGGCGCTGCGCAGGCGCGCCTTCAGGTCGCCGCCGCCGCTGTGCTGCGCCAGCCGCGCCGTATCCGGCGCCGCCGGCTCCACGCCGAACAGGGCGTCCAGGTCCGCCATCGTTGCGGCGGCGGGCGCCGCCGCAGGTGCGGATGCCGATGCCGATGCCGGCCCGGGGCGCGGCGCCATGCGCGGCAGCTGGAACCCGCGCTGCAGCTGACGTTCGATGGCGCGGCTCAACTGGAAGTGCAGCTTGTCCTCGTCGATCGGCTTGGTGAGGAAATCGTCCATGCCCGACGCCAGGTAGCGGCTGCGGTCTTCCTCGCTGGCGTTGGCGGTCAGCGCGATGATCATCAGCTCCTGGTCGCGCACCGGCGCATCGTCCGGACCGCCGGCGCGGATCAGGCGCGTGGCGCCCGCGCCATCGAGTTCCGGCATGCGGCCGTCCATTAATATCAGGTCGTACCGCGTGAGGGCGCACGCCTTGACAGCCAGCGCGCCGTTAGCGGCGATGTCCACCTTGTGTCCCAGGTCCTCGAGCATCATGCGGATGATGATCTGGTTGGTGGGGAAGTCCTCCGCGCACAACACCTTGAGCTGGTGGCTGTGCGGCTCGCGCGGGACGTGCGGCACCATGGGCGGCGGCACGCCGTTGGCCAGCGGCAGCTCGAACATGAAGGTGCTGCCCTGCCCCGGCGCGCTGACGGCGTTGATGGCGCCGCCCATCAGCTCCACCAGCTGGCGGCAGATGGCCAGGCCCAGGCCCGTGCCGCCGTAACGGCGCGTGGTGGAGGCGTCGGCCTGCTCGAACTTCTGGAACAGGCGCGGAATCGCCGCGGCCTCGATGCCGATGCCGGTATCTTCCACCAGGAAGCGGATGCGGTTGACGGCGCCCCGCTGGCCGGCCCGCGCCGCAATGTCCGCGGGCGTCTCGCCGTCTTCCGGCACCCGTTCCACGCGCATGGTCACCGTGCCGCTGCGGGTAAACTTGAAGGCGTTGCCCACCAGGTTGACCAGCACCTGGCGCAGGCGCGTGGGGTCGCCCACGACGAACTGCGGCAGGTCGTCGCCGAACACCAGGCGGAAACCCACGCTGTGCGCGGCGGCCTGCTCCTCGAACAGGCTCACCACGTTTTCCACCGCGGACGTGAGCGAAAAATCGATGTTCTCAATGGTCAGCTTGCCCGCCTCGATCTTGGAAAAGTCGAGCAGGTCGTTGATGATGGTGAGCAGCGACTGCGCATTGGCCTGGCCGCGCAGGATCTGCTCGCGCGTCGTGTCCTGCAGCGTATTGTCGCGCAGCGAAAAGCCCAGCATGCCGATCACGCCGGCCAGCGGCGTGCGCATCTCGTGGCTCATATTGGCCAAAAATTCCGATTTCTGGCGCGTGGCGTCTTCCGCCTTCTGCTTGGCGTGGCGCAGGCGTTCGTCGTTTTCCTGCAAGGCGCGGTTGGCCAGTGCCAGCTCCTCGGTATGCAGCCGCACCTGGCGTTCCTGCAGCAGCAGCTGGTCCTGGGTCTGGCGCAGCGTTTGCAGCGTGTCTTCCAGCTGCTGGTAGGCGCGCGCGTTTTCCAGGCCCGCCGCTGCGTGCGAAGCGAGCGTCTGCAGCATGTCCATGTGGACCTGGCGATAGGCGTTGCGCTCCGTGCTCTGTGCGCACAGCAGGCCTACCATGCGGTCGCCGATGACCAGCGGCGCATACATCATCGACCTCGCCACCGGCATGCGCGCGCCGTCCTCGCGCACGCACGGCGCCAGCGCGCGAAAGCCGCTGTCGTCCATGTACTGGCCGTACTCGGCGTCGATGTCGTTGATCAGCAGCGGCTGGCGATGCGTGAGGCACCACACGGCCAGCTGGTTCGGGTCATCGAGCCGGCGCTGGTACGGCAAGGTGCGCACGCCGCCTTCGACCGCGAACGGAAAGTGGATCACGCCCTCCTGCTCGCGCACGAAACCGATGCCGAAGATCTGCGCATTCATCAGGTGGTGCACGTGGCGGTACAAGGTGCTCATCAGCGTTTCCATGTCCAGCGTGGCGCTCATTTCGCGTCCCAGCTCGCTCAGCACCGAGATATTGCGGTGCGCCCTTTCCACTTCCTGCTTCTGGCGCTCGGTGTCGATGCGGCGCTGCTCGGCCTCGGCGCGCTGCGCTTCCGCCTCCAGCCGGCGCTGCTCCAGCTCCTGCTTCTGCTGCTGCAGCAGGCGGTTCTTGTGCTGCACTTCGGCCGTGCGCGCGCCCACCAGTTCCTCGAGCCGCTGCTGCTGGCGGCGCAGCCGGCGCATGCGCGCCTGATAGGCCGCGAAACCCGCGCCCAGCAGCATCAGTCCCACCACGGTGCGGAACCACCAGGTCTTCCAGAACGGCGGCAGGATCGTGATCTTGAGCGTGGCCGCGTTGTCGTTCCACACACCGTCCTTGTTGGCCGCCTTGACCCGGAACACGTACACGCCGGGATCGAGGTTGGTGTAGGTCGCAAAGCGCTTGCTGGCGTCGGTCACCACCCAGTCCTCGTCGAATCCCTGCAACTGGTAAGCGAAGCGGTTGCGCTGCGGCGCCGCGTAATGCAGCGCCGCGAACTCCAGCGAAAACACCGAGTCGGCCTGGCGCAGCGCCAGCTCGCCCGTGTGCTCGATAGCGGTCTTGAGTACATCGGCATGCTCGCCCTGGCCGGCGCGCAGCGAGCGGTTGAACACCTGGAAGTCGGTGATGGCCACCGGCGGCGCCACGCTGTTTTCGCGCACCGCGCGCGGCGCGAACGCGGTGATGCCGTTAAAGCCGCCGAAGTACAGCGTGCCGTCCGCCGCGCGCAAGGCCGAACCGTCGAAATACGCGCCTTCGATGGTGCCGTCGGCATCGCCATAGTTGCGCACCATGCCGGTGGCGATATTGAAGCGCGACAGGCCGCTGTTGGTGCTGAGCCAGAGGTTGCCCGCGTCGTCGGGCAGGATGGACGCGATGGCGTCGTCGGCGATGCCGTCCTTGCGCAGGTAGCGGCGGAAGCGGATCGCGCCGTCGGGCGCTTCGTCCATGCGGTTCAGGCCCGCCGCCGTGCCCACCCACAGGGTGCCGCGTTCGTCCTCGTGCAGGCTGTGGACTTCATCGTGGCTGAGCGAATTGGGGTCGCCGGGATCGCGCCGGAAGTGGCGGAACTTGCCCGTCTTGCGGTCCAGCAGATCGAGGCCGTTGAAGCTGCCCACCCACAGCCGGCCGCGCCGGTCTTCGAGGATGGGCCGCACCACGTTGTCGGCCAGGCTGTTGACGTCGGCCGGGTCGTGGCGGAACGTGTGCACGTCCATGGTCTGCGGATCGAGCCGGTGCAATCCGCCGCGGCTGGCGATCCACAACATGCCGGCGCGGTCGGCCACGATGTTGCGGATGGTGTCGCTGGCCGGATCGCCGCGCACGAACGACAGTGCGCGCAGCTTCCCCGTGGCCACGTCCAGGTGGTTGACGCCCGCGCGCCCGCCGATCCAGAGACTGCCGTCGCCCTTGCCGCCCGGGCTGCGCCACAGCGCCGTCACCTGGTCGTCACTGAGGCTGTTGGGCCGCGCGGGGTCGTGGCGCCACACCTGGCTGCGGCCCGTGAGCGGGTCGTACAGATTGAGGCCGGCGCCGCTGCCCAGCCACAGCTTGGAACCCTGGTCGGCCACGATGGCGCGCACCTTGTTGTCCGACAGCGCATCCGATTCGTCCATGTGGCGCACGATGCGCGCAAAGCCGCCGCTGCCCATGTCCACCCGGCTCGCGCCGTCGTTCCAGGTGCCTACCCAGAACGTGCCCACGCGGTCGCGGAACAGCGCCGACACCTGGTTGTCGGCCAGGCTGTGATGGTCGTTGAACTGGTGGCGATACTGCACCAGGCGCTGATCGTCCGGCATCCATCGCAGCAGGCCGTCGGCCTGCGTGCCTACCCACAGCTGCTTCTCCACGTCCTCGTACAAGGTGGTGATACTCATGCCGGGCCGCAGTCCCTCGCTGTCGCCCAGGCGGCGCCGTTGCGGCTCGTCGCCCGCGTTGCGCGCCAGCCGCCATTGTTCCAGCCCGCCCATGGTGCCTACCCACAGCGTCTGGTTGCTGTCGACCTGCAGCGCCAGCACGGCGTTGAAACGGCCGTCGCTGCCGCCATCGACCTTGTAGTGTTTGAAACCGGAGGCGCCCGGCGCCAGCATATCGAGCCCGGTGGCGGTGGCCACCCACAGCCGGCCGGCGGCGTCGCGCGCCAGCGCGTTGACCTGATCGTTGGCCAGGCTGCCCGCGTCGGCCGGGTCATGGTGCCAGCCGGTGAAACGGCGGCTGGCAGGATCGAAGTGGTGCAGGCCGTCGGCAGTGGCGATCCACAAACCGCCCAGGCCATCGTCGGCGATGGCGCGCACGTGACGGTTGCCGTTGCCGCGCTGCGCCGGCTCCTGCGGCACGAAATGCTCGAAGGTGCGGGTAGCGGCATCGTAGCGATCGAGCCCCCCGTCCGTGCCCACCCACAGCCGGCCCGATGGATCGAGGTGCAGCACGCGCACCCAGTTGTCGGCCAGGCTGTCCGGATCGGACACCGCGCTTTTATAGGTGACGGTACGGTAGCCGTCGAAGCGCGTGAGGCCTGCCTGGGTGCCCAGCCACATGAACCCCTGGCGGTCCTGGGCGATGGCCAGCACCGACTCCTGCGCCAGGCCGTGCTCCACGCCCAGCTGCTCGAAGCGCAGGGTACGCGGCGGCGGCCCGCCCCATGCAGCGGCTCCGCCGACGCCCCACAGCAGCAGGACCGGCATCACGATGCGGCATGCGAGGCGTCTCAGGACAGGCAAATATCGGTGCTCCGGCTCGAAGGTTGATGAAGACGCAAGTTCAGGATTCAAAGAAGGCGAGAACGTCTTCCCTGCGCGCCTGCGTATCGCGCTGACCCAGGCGGATCAAGTCGCAAGTATACGTCGATTCGAACAATAAATACGAGGCCAGCGACGCCCCGCGCTTTTCGGTGGCGCCGATCCCCGACAGCATGGTGCGGATCGGCGCCGGCAAACTGGCGATATGGCGGATGGCGATGTCGTCGAGCCGTTCGGACGGCGCGATCACCAGCAGCTTGACCGGCTTGAGCGGGGTTTGCTCCAGCAGCTCCTCGGGCAGCAGCGACAGGGTCTTGTTGATGCGTTCGAGCCGCTCGATGTCGACCGCCAGCGAGTCGAGGAAAATCGAGGACATGGCGTGGCCGGCGATCTGCGCCAGGCTCGGATAGCGCGCCTGCCCCTGCTCGGGCGCGTTGCGCGACGCCTCGGTCAGCCGCCCCGCCCCCACCACCAGCACCTTGCTCGCGCCCAGGTGGATGGCCGGCGAAATTGGCGCCAGCTGGCGCATGGAGCCGTCGCCGCAGTATTCGCGGCGGCCGTCCATGAACAGCGGCGTGGCGGGAAAAATGAAGGGGATCGCCGATGACGCCAGCAAGTGCTCCACGCCGATCTGGTCCTGCAAGGCCAGGCGCTGCATGCGCACCCACGGCGCGATGTCGGCGGCGGTCTGGTAGAACGTGAGGTGGTTGCCGGCGGTGTAGGACGACGCGGTGACGGCCACCGCGTGCAGCAGCCCTTCGGACAGGGCGGCGTCGAGCCGCGGCAGGTCGAGCATGCGGTGCAGCAGGCCCACCAGCGGCGTGTTGTCGAGCAGCGACGCCGGCGGCGCCGCGCGCCATTTGCGCAGCAGCCAGCCGAACGACAGCAGCGAGAGCCACCGCGCGCCGGAGCGGATCACGCCAAGCGAATCGGCGCGATACACCTGCGACACTTCGATGTTCTGCCACACGTCGAGCAGCTTCTGCACGCCCTCGCCGAAGTTGTCGGCGCGGCAGGCCAGCGCCGTGGCGTTGATGGCGCCAGCCGACGTGCCGCAGATGATATCGAACGGATTGCGCGCCGGCGCCCATCCCGCTTCCCACAGTATCTCGGAGATGGCCTGCAATACGCCGACCTGGTAGGCGGCGCGCGCGCCGCCGCCGGTCAGGATCAGGCCTGTTTTCTTTTGACGTCCCATGCCCCAAGATTAGCATGGCTGTCCGCACTTGGGGCAAGCGGGCCGCCGGAATCGGCCCGTGACGGTCCGGGGTCAGTCGCCCAGCACGATGCCTTCGCGGCGCGGATCGGCGCCGCCGAACCACTGCGCCTTGCCGTCGACGGCGCGGCGCTGGATGCCTTGCAAACCCGAATTCTGGTCGGTCTCGCGCACCTCGTGGCCGCGCGCCTTGAGCTGCGCGATCACCGAGGCGCTCACGCGGTCCTTTTCCAGTTCGGTGGGGCCGTTGCGGCTGCCCAGGTTGGGCAGGCTGATGGCCTGCTGCACGTCGAGCTGCCAGTCCAGCGTGCCGACCAGCACCTTCATCACGTAGTTGATGATGGTGGAGCCGCCCGGCGAACCGGTGGCCAGCACCAGGTTGTGCGTGCCCTTGTCGAACACCAGCGTGGGCGACATGGCGCTGCGCGGGCGCTTGCCGGCCTGCACCCGGTTGGCGATCGGGCCGTTGGCGTCCTGCGAGTCGAACGAGAAGTCGGTGAGCTGGTTATTGAGCATGAAGCCGTCGACCATCTGGCGCGATCCGAACGCGTCTTCCACCGATGTGGTCATCGACAGGCCGCCGCCGAAGGCGTCCACCGCCACCAGGTGCGACGTGGAGGGCTTGTCGATGGCCGTATCCGCGCCCCACGCCACCTGCATGGTCTCGGGCGTGCCGTAGTTGGCCTGCCCCATCGACTTGGCGCCGATCAGCGCCGCGCGCCTGGCCAGGTAGCGCTTGTCCAGCATGGCCTCCACGCCCTTGCCCGGCAGCGGCACGAAGTCGGTATCGGCCACGTAGCGGTTGCGGTCCGCGTAGGCCAGCCGTCCCGCCTCGCTGAACAGGTGGATGGCGTCGGCGGTGAGCATGCCGTTCACCGGTTTATACGGGCTGATGTCCTTCACTTCCAGGATGCCCAGCATCTGGGCGATGGCGATGCCGCCCGACGACGGGGGCGGCGCGCCGCACACGGTCCACGCCTTGTAGTCGCTGCAGATCGGCGCGCGCTCCTTGGCTTGGTAGCCGGCAATATCCACCGCCGTCAGCTTGCCGGGATTGGTGGCGTGGCCGGCCACCTTGGCGGCGATGTCGCGCGCGATGCGGCCTTTATAAAAGGCGTCGGCGCCACCGTCCGCGATCTCGCGCAGGGTGCGCGCCAGTTCCGGGTTTTTCAGGATGTAGCCGACAGGGCGCGGCTGGCCGGCGGCGTCAAAAAAATATGCGCGCGCCACCGGATCGCGGGCCAGGTATTTGTCGTGCCGGAGCAAGGCGTTCAGGCGCGGACTGACGGCAAAGCCGTCGTCGGCCAGCTTGATGGCCGGCGCGAACAGGGTTTTCCACGGCAGGCGGCCGTGCTGCTTGTGCGCCAGCTCCAGCATGCGCAGCACGCCGGGGGCGCCCACCGAACGCCCGCCGACGACGCCCGTCTCGCGCGAGACGGGTTTGCCGTCCTGGTCCTGGAACAGGTGTTCGTCGGCGGCGGCCGGCGCGGTTTCGCGGCCGTCGTACGAATGCACGCGCTGGCCGTCGGAGTACATCAAAAACGAGCCGCCGCCGATGCCCGACGATTGCGGCTCCACCAGCGTGAGCACCAGCTGGGTGGCGATCGCCGCATCGATGGCGGCGCCGCCCTGCTTGAGGACCTGGTAGCCGGCCTGCGTGGCCAGCGGGTTGGCGGCAGCTACCATGAACTTCTGCGACGACTTGCCGGCCTTCTGGGTATAGCCGGTGGCGATTTCCGGCGCAGGTTCGGCAACCGCATGATCGGCGCCGGGGACTCTGGCGGGCGCCTGCAATTGGGCGTGGACGGGGGCGTGCAACACGCCCAGCATGGTGACGGCAAGCGCCAGGGTCTTCAAACGCATCATGTACTCTCCGGATCGGGGCGCGCAACCTGCGGCGCGCCTGACCGGCCATCGTACACGAAATCGTTTAAATCGTTTGCTGGTGAACCCACTGCGGTTCGGGGCGCCTTATTTGGCTTGCATGCGAATGGCCCCGTCAAGCCGGATCACTTCCCCGTTCAGCATGGCGTTGTCGATGATGGCGCGCACCAGCTTCGCATATTCGTCCGGCTTGCCCAGGCGCGGCGGGAACGGCACCATGGCGCCCAGCGCGTCGCGCACGTCCTGCGGCATGCCCAGCATCATGGGCGTCTCGAAAATGCCGGGCGCGATGGCCATCACGCGGATGCCGCTGCGCGCCAGGTCGCGCGCCATGGGCAGCGTCAATCCCGCCACCGCCGCCTTCGACGCCGCATAGGCGGCCTGCCCCATCTGGCCGTCATACGCGGCCACCGACGCCGTGTTGACGATCACGCCGCGCTCGCCCGACTCGAAAGGCGGGTTCTTGCCCATGGCCTCGGCGGCCAGGCGCGCCATATTGAAGGTGCCCATCAGGTTGATGTTGACGACGCGCTGGAACAGCGCCAGCGCATGGGCACCGTCCTTGCCCACGGTTTTGGCGGCCGGCGCCACGCCGGCGCAGTTGACCAGCCCGCGCAGCGGGCCGAGCGCCGTGGCTGCCGCCACCACGGCCTGGGCGTCGTCCTCGGATGTGACGTCGCAGCGCACGAACGCGCCACCGAGTTCGCCGGCCAGCGCCTGGCCGCCCTCCTCCTGCACGTCGGCCAGCACGACCTTGCCGCCGGCCTGCGCCAACATGCGCGCCGTGGCCGCGCCCAGTCCCGACGCGCCGCCGGTGACGATGAATACCTGGTCCTGAATCTGCATGGGGTCTCCCTGTTTGAAGTGCTTTTGCATGACGTTGACGTAAACGTCAACTCCCCATTGTAGCCAGTTTTATGCGGCCCGCGCCGTTTGCACCTTTTCCGCCTCAGCCGGCGTTGCACCCGTTTGACGGGCGGGCATGACCGACCGCCCCGGCCAGCGGTCACGCGCCAGGAACAACCCCCGCTTGACCAGCCGCTGCAACGCCGGCTCGATCCAGGTGGAAATGACCAGTACCACCAGCAGGATGAGCACGATACCGGCGGCCAGCGCGGTCCAGCGCGACATCCCCAGCATCACCAGGCGACCCATGAGGGTGGCGCCAAAGATCGAGTGCAGCAGGTACAGCGGGAAGGTCATGAGGCCGATCGATTGCATGCTGCGCAACACCCATGGCGGCGCCCGGTGCAGGCGTGGATTGCACCGTACCGACAGCACGATGCCCAGCACGCCCGCGCACCAGACGGCGCACACCACCAGCACGCTGGCGCGCCAGCCGAGGACGTCGGCGCCGCTGGCCTGGA
>JBEVMD010000469.1:0-7287 GCA_040508835.1 Duganella sp.
GCGTCGGCGCGGTGCTGTTCACCGCCCGGGTCGAGGCCGGCGCCAACGTGGTCGTGTTCGGCCTGGGCGGCATCGGCCTGAACGTGATCCAGGCGGCCAAGATGGTGGGCGCCGACAAGATCATCGGCGTCGACATCAACCCCAAGCGCCAGGACATGGCGCGCAAGTTCGGCATGACCCATTTTATCAACCCGAAGGAAACGGCCAACGTGGTCGACCACATCGTGCAGCTGACCGACGGCGGCGCCGACTACAGCTTCGAGTGCGTGGGCAACACCCAGCTGATGCGCGAAGCGCTCGAGTGCACCCATAAAGGCTGGGGCCAGTCGTTCATCATCGGCGTGGCGGCGGCCGGCCAGGAGATCAGTACCCGGCCGTTCCAGCTGGTGACGGGCCGCGAATGGAAAGGTTCCGCGTTCGGCGGCGCCCGTGGCCGCACCGACGTGCCGAAGATCGTCGACTGGTACATGGACGGCAAGCTCAATATCGACGACCTGATCACCCACCGCCTGCCGCTCGAGCGCATCAACGAAGGCTTCGACCTGATGAAGTCGGGCGAGTCGATCCGCTCCGTCGTGCTGTACTAAGCGCCAGCCCGCCCCCCCGCAGCCCCCGGTCTGGCGGTGCGGGTCGGATGTAGAAAAAAAGTTCTAGACTTTGCGATCTAGATAATTTATTCTACATTCCAGTCACCAAGGGGAGCGGCATGGACGTATTACACACTGTAGTGCCCGCCATCGGCTGGGCCCTCGTGCATTTCATCTGGCAAGGGCTGCTGATCGGCTGGGGCACGGCGCTGGCGCTGGTCGCCCTGCGCGGCGCCCGTCCGCACACCCGCTATGCCGTCTGCTGCGCCGCCATGCTGCTGTGCGCCGCGCTGCCGCTCGCTGCCATTGCGACCCACCTGGCTGCCGCCACGTCGAGCAGCGCCGTGGCCGCAGCGCCCGAACATTTTCCTGCCGCCGTCACGCTGACCGCCGGTGCGCTGTTGCCTGCGCTGGTAGACCAGGACGCGCTGGCGTCCTTCGAAACCGTCGTGCGCGGCCAGCTGCCGTGGATCGTCGGCCTGTGGCTGGCGGGCGCGGCATTGATGGCGCTGCGCCTGGGCATCGGCCTGCAGTGGGTGGCCGAGCGCACCCGCGCCGACCAGTACACCGTCAACCACTACTGGCAGCGCCGCCTGTCTGAGCTGGCGCGGCGCGCCGGGCTCGACCTGCATGTGCGCCTGGGCGTCACCGACCGGCTCGACAGCCCGATCACGGCCGGCTGCTGGCGGCCCATCGTGCTGGTGCCCGCGTCGCTGATCACCGGCATGCCGCCCGAGATGCTCGAAGCGCTGCTGGCGCACGAGCTGGCGCACATCCAGCGCCGCGATTACCTGGTCAACCTCCTTCAAAGCGTGGTGGAAATCGCGCTGTTCTATCACCCAAGTGTTTGGGCCCTTTCCCGCCGCATCCGCATAGAGCGAGAACAAATCGCCGATGACACAGCGGTTGCCATGCTGGGTCAACCGCAGGTGCTGGCCAGGGCCTTGTCCGAGCTGGATAAATTCCAGTTCGATTCCATACAACTGGCCCATGCGGCCCACGGAGGAAATCTCATGTCTCGTATTAAACGCTTGCTGCGCCCCGATGTCGAACCGGTCGGCTGGAAAATGGCGGTGCCGTTGTTCGGCCTGCTTGCTGCCAGCGCCGTGCTGTATGTGCAGGCGGCGCCCGCACCGGTAGCGCCATTAGCGCCAGTAGCGCCAGTAGCGCCGGCGGCGCCGGTCGCGATCGCCGCCGTCCCCGATGCACCGGCGCCGGCCATGGCCGCAGCGCCTGCCGCACCGGCGCCGGCAGCTGAAGCCGCCGCGGCTGCGCCCATGGCGGAACGTGCCGCCCCGGCCGCGCCCGCTGCTTCCGCTACCCCGGCTGCCCCGGCTGCCCCGGCCCTGCCGGCGCCATGGCCGGCCGTTGCCGTCAACGTTCCGCCCGTGCAGATCGATTTTTCGCGCATCATCAAGCAGGGCGCCGACCACGGTGGCGCGTACGCGGTGGTCCCCGTCGAACGCGAACGCATGACCATTGCCGGCAACACGGGCGACATGCTGAAAGTGGCCGATCTGCGCAACACCGTCAAAGGCCCGTTCCTCTGGTTCAAGGATCACGACAAAAGCTATGTGATCGAGGATGCGGCGCTGTTTGCCCAGGCCACGGCCGCGTGGACGCCGGTGGAGCGGATCGACGCCCAGATCAACGAGCAGGGCGCCAGGATGCAGGCCCAGGGCAAGCTGATCGAGGCGGCGGCGGCCAAGATCGGCGCTGCGGCCGCCCAGGCGGAGCAGCAGGGCGGCACGGCCGAGATCGAGCGCCACGCGCGCCGGGTGGAGGCCGTGGCGCGCCAGCAGGAGGCCATCCACCGCCAGCTCGAACAACTGGACACCGCCGGCGACCAGCCGGCCGACCGCGCCACCCGGCGCGCGGCATTGCAGGCGCAACTGGCGTCATTGCAGCGCCAGCTGGCCGTGGTGCAGCGCGAACTGTCGGCCGCATCGGCCCGGTTCGGCCGCGAGACGGGGCGCGAAGTCAAGCGCCTGATGGCCGAACACCGGCAGCCGCTGGACGATGCCAGCAAGCCGATGGGCCAGATGGGCGCGCGCATGGGCGCCCTCAGCGTCGAGCGCCAGCAAGCCCAGCGCGATGCCGAACAGGCCATGCGGTCGCTGTTCCAGCAGGCGCTGAAAAACGGCAAGGCCGTGGCCGTTGCGCCGTCGGCCTGACCACGGTTTGAACCGCGGTCCCGACCGTTCCTGCAACGGTGGCTGGCGGTGGTAAAGTGAGCATCCCGGTATAATCACGGGATGCAAAATCTTCTCCATAATCTGAACGACGAACAACTGGCGGCCGTCACCCTGCCGGCCCAGAGCGCCCTGATCCTGGCGGGCGCCGGTTCCGGCAAAACCCGTGTGCTGACCACCCGCATTGCCTGGCTGATCCAGACCGGGCAGGTATCGCCGTCCGGCATCCTGGCCGTCACCTTCACCAACAAGGCCGCCAAGGAGATGATGACGCGGCTGTCGGCCATGATGCCGATTAATACCCGCGGCATGTGGATCGGCACCTTCCACGGCCTGTGCAACCGCTTGCTGCGCACCCATTACCGCGACGCGGCGCTGCCGCAGACGTTCCAGATCCTCGACTCGCAAGACCAGCTGTCGGCCATCAAGCGCCTGATCAAGGCAAATAACGTCGACGACGAGAAGTTTCCACCGAAAGAGGTGATGTACTTCATCAACGGCGCCAAGGACCAGGGCCTGCGCGCCGACAAGATCGAGCCGTACAACGCCGACGAGCGCAAGAAGGTCGAGCTGTACCAGCTGTACGACGACCAGTGCCAGCGCGAAGGCGTGGTGGATTTTGCCGAGCTGCTGCTGCGCACGTATGAATTGCTGAGCCGCAACCAGCCGCTGCGCCAGCACTACCAGCAGCGCTTCCAGCACATCCTGGTGGACGAGTTCCAGGATACCAACGACCTGCAATACAAGTGGCTCAAGCTGCTGGCCGGCCATGGCGAAGGCGGCGGCGGGGCCCTGTTTGCCGTCGGCGACGACGATCAAAGCATTTACGCGTTCCGCGGCGCCAACGTGGGCAATATGAGCGCGTTCGAGCGCGAGTTCCATGTCAAGAACCTGATCAAACTGGAACAGAACTACCGCTCGCACGGCCACATCCTCGATGCCGCCAACGTGCTGATCGCCAACAACAGCAAGCGCCTGGGCAAGAACCTGCGCACCGACGCCGGCCACGGCGAACAGGTGCGCGTGTACGAAGCCACGTCCGACCTGGGCGAGGCGCAGTGGATCATCGACGAAACCAAGAACCTGATTGCCGACGGCGCCGCCCGCAGCGAGATTGCCGTGCTGTACCGTTCCAATGCGCAGTCGCGCGTGATCGAACATGCGTTCTTCTCGGCCGGCATTCCGTACCACGTGTACGGCGGCCTGCGCTACTTCCAGCGCGCCGAGGTCAAGCACCTGATCTCGTACCTGCAGCTGATGGACAATCCGCACAACGATTCGGCCTTCATGCGCGTGGTGAACTTCCCCACGCGCGGCATCGGCGCGCGCACCATCGAAAACCTGCAGGGCGCATCGAGCCAGTACGGCGTGTCGCTGTACGCGGCCGTGCCGTACATGACGGGCAAGGGCGGCACGTCGCTGGCCGGTTTCGTCAAGCTGATCGAGGCCGCGCGGTTCGAGACCCAGCAAATGGCCCTGCCCGAACTGGTGCGCCTGGTGCTGGAAGCGAGCGGCCTGCTCACCCACTATCAAACCGAGAAGGAAGGCGCCGACCGCATCGAGAATCTGGAGCAGATGGTCAGCGCCGCCACCCAGTTCGTGGCCGAAGAGGGTTATGGCCACGGCGCCCCTGCGCACCTGGGGCCGCAGTCGCAGGCGCAGTCGGGCGCGGCGATTATCAACCAGGATGGCATCGAAATCCTCGACGCCGATGCGCCGCTGGCCACCGTGATGTCGCCGCTGTCGGCGTTCCTGTCGCACGCGTCGCTGGAGGCGGGCGACAACCAGGCCACGGCCGGCCAGCAGGCGGTGCAGATGATGACCGTGCACTCGGCCAAGGGCCTCGAATTCAACAACGTGTTCATCACCGGGCTGGAAGAGGGCCTGTTCCCGCACGAGAGCAGCTCGCGCGAGGACGGCGGCGTGGAAGAGGAACGGCGCCTGATGTACGTGGCGATCACGCGCGCGCGCCAGCGCCTGTACCTGTGCTTTGCGCAAACCCGCATGCTGCACGGCCAAACCCGCTACAACATGAAGTCGCGCTTTTTCGACGAGCTGCCGGAAGACGCGCTCAAGTGGCTGTCGGCCAAGGTGCAGTCGCACTGGTTCGCCAAGAAAACCCCGTGGGACGATGTGGCGCTGGTCGGCTCGGACAACGCGATCGCGCAAAAGATGGTGCAGAAGTCGTCGGGCTGGCGCATCGGCGAATCGGTCGAGCACGCCAAGTTCGGGGAAGGGGTGATCGTCAACATCGAAGGCAGCGGCGCCAATGCCCGCGCCCAGATCAACTTCGGCAGCGCCGGCATGAAAGTGCTGGACCTGAGCATCGCCAAACTGGAGCGGCTGGGACGGTAATCCTCCCGCGGACCTTGGCTCCGTCATGCCCGCGCAGGCGGGGATGACGGATTTGAAGGCCGTGTTTAAAGCATGGGATCCGGGGTATCGTCCTTGCCGAGATCCACCGGCGCCGCTGCTGGCGGCTGCGGGAACAGTTCGCGGTATGCCACGTACAGCGTGCAATGCGCCAGCACGATGGTCAGCAGGAACAGGGTGAAGACCCCCGCCACCGCCACCGGCGAGCCGCCGAAGACCAGCACCACGATCTGGCAACCCACGAAGTACAGCAGGTGCAGCATGATGGTCGCCACCAGAAACGGCTTGAACCCGCGCGCTACCGACACCACGCTGAAAAACAGCGCCTTGCCCACGGTCAGCTTTTGAAAATACACGAGCGGCGCCGCCAGGCAGGTCAGTATCCAGCTCAGCGTATAAAAGCCCGACGCCGCAAACACGGCGCCAACGATGCCTTCCACTTGTTCGGGCGCGACCTGCTTCGGACGCGCTGCGATGATCTTGTTCAGCGTGTCCCCGCCCAGCGCGTACAGGATGGCGGCCGCCAGCAGCAGCATCACGAAGTTCAATGCGCCCAAGGTCAGCAGCGGCGAGCGCACCGGCTTGCGAAAGCCGCTCAGCAGCAAATTGGGCAGCGCGCGCTGGCCGGCGTCCGCATGCTTGCAGCCCTCCAGCAGGGCAATGGTAAACAGCGGCGTCAACACGAACGGCGCAACCTGGCCCACCAGCGGGATGATCATCACGCCCATCGACAAGAACATGCAGCAAAAGAACAGCGCCATCAGGGCACCGGGCTGCTTGCGGAACACCTGCATGCCCTGTTTCACCCATTGCAAGCCTGCGCGTGCGGTAAAAGTATTCATCAGAAAAGCTTCGGCGCCAACGTGGCGATTCGTTCGCGCAAGATGCGCTCAAAGTGGGTGGGATCGTGCGGCGTGAGCATTTCCGCTTCACGCGGCTGGTAGACATCATACAGCCGGGACAACCAGAAGCGCAGCGCGCCTGCGCGCAGCATCGGCTGCCAGGCCGTCTGCTCGGCGGCGGTGAACGGCCGCACGGCGTGATACGCGTCGAGCAGGGCGCGCACCCGGGCCGGGTCCAGCACGCCGGTATGCAGATCGATGCACCAGTCGTTGACGGTGACGGCCACGTCGAACAGCCAGGTGTCGCAGCCGGCAAAGTAAAAGTCGAAAAACCCGGTCAGGCGTTCGCCGTCGAACATCACGTTGTTGCGGAACAGGTCGGCGTGGATGGGCCCGGTCTGCAACTGCTGATAGGTGGCGCTGCCGGCAAATGCTTCCTGGAAATGCATCTCGGCGCGCAGCAGGTGGGCATTGCTGTCCGACAGATGGGGCAGCACCAGCGGCGTGGTGGCGTTCCACCAGTCCAGGCCGCGCAGATTCGGCTGCTGCAGCGGGTAGTCGCGTGCGGCCAGGTGCATGCGCGCCAGCATGGCGCCCACTTCGGCGCAGTGCACCGGTTGCGGCGCCATTTGCGAACTGCCTTCGAGCTTTGTGACGATGGACGCCGGCTTGCCGTGCAGGGCGACGATCAGCTCGCCCTGGTCGTTGGCGATCGGGGCCGGCACCAGCACCTGGCGCTCGGCCAGGTGGCGCATCAGTTGCAGATAGAACGGCAACTGGTCGAACGACAGGTTTTCGAAGATGGTGAGTACATACTCACCGGTGTCGGTCGTCAGGAAAAAATTGCTGTTTTCAATGCCGGAGGCGATGCCTTTGAGGGCGACGGCCTGGCCGAGCGGGAATTGCGTGATCCACTGGGTGACATCATCCAGGGTGACCGGAGTAAACACTGCCATGAGAAAGCTTGATCGGTTCGGTGAGCGGGCCCGCCATGCATGCAGCGCGGGGGCCGGGATCCTGCCGGCATGCCGGCAGGCGCGTTATTTTGCCGGAGCGGGCGGCGCCGGCGGCGCAGCGGCATCGGCTGCCGCCTCGTCTTCCTCGGCGGTTTTTTTCTTGTTGCCAAACTCAAACACCGTCCATTGCGGCCCGCGGATGGCGGGACCGGGACCTTCGGCAGCCACGCTGCCGGCAGGATGGGCGGGCCGCACCTTGTAAGTGCTGGGGCCGCTTTTTACGGTCGTATCGACGAGGTTGCCGTTGTTGTCGCGGGTATCCTTGATCTGGGTGCCT
>JBEVMD010000492.1:0-3597 GCA_040508835.1 Duganella sp.
AAAAGACGAACAGACCGTGTCCGAAGTGGGCGAACGGCTGTTCCTCGATTCGGCCACGCTCACGCCGCTGCTCAAGCGCATGGAGCAGGCCGAACTGCTTACCCGCACCCGCGCCGCCGTCGACGAACGCCAGGTGATCATCAAGCTGACCGCGCACGGCGATGCCCTGCGCGCGGAGGCGGCCAAGCTGCCGCCGTCGATTTTGCAAGCCACGCGCTGCTCGCTGGACGACGTGGTGCGCATGAAGCAGCAGCTCGACGAGCTGCGCGCCGGCCTGATGGCATCGAGCTAGGAACCCGCACTCCCATGAAACCATTCAATCCGATCTATACCCCGCGCGCTGGCGTGGTGGACGCGCTGCGCAACGAAGGCTATGCGCTGCTTTCCCCGCAGGACGTGGCCGCGCTGGCCGGCATGCCGCTGGACGCGCTCGACGCCCTGATCCCCAGCTGGAACGCGCTGGAGCCGGACCTGTACCTCAAGGACGGTGGCCGCTACCGGCGCCGCCGCCATTCGTGCTTCGTGCAGCAAGGCCCGCAGCTCGCGCAGACGGCGCACCGCGCGCACTGGCAGCCGCTCCAATATAACGCCCTGCACGGTGGCATGCACCGCCTGTTTGAGCCGGTGCTGCCGGCCACCGTGGCGCAGCCGGCGTGGCCGGCGCTGATCGCGGCCATCGGCCAGGTATGCAGCGCGGCCAGGGACAGTGGCGACGCGCCGTGGTACGTGGAAGCGCACCAGTTCCGCATCGACACCACCGACGGCATCGGCCGTCCCACGCCGGAAGGCGCGCACCGCGACGGCGTCGATTTCGTGGCCGTGATCCTGGTCGCGCGCGAATTGATCAAGGGCGGCGAGACCCGCGTATTCGAAGCCGAAGGCCCCAACGGCAAGCGTTTCACCATGACCGAACCGTGGACCATGCTGCTGCTCGACGACGCCACCGTGATCCACGAATCGACGCCGATCCAGCCTTTGCACGCGTACGGCCACCGCGATACGCTGGTCCTCACGTGGCGCGCCGGGGGCTTCCAGGGCGAGGAAAAACCCCTGTGAGGGGCTAAATCCGCTATAGTCACACCAGAAAAATCCAGCAATCAGGAGGGTGGCCTGTGGACACCGGTTACGAGATACAGCCCGATGAAGTCGAAATACTGATCGTCGAAGACAGTCCCACCCAGGCCGAGCGTCTGCGCCGGCTGATCCAGTCGATGCGCTATCGCGCGCGCGTGGCCGGCAATGGCCGCCTGGCGCTCGAAGCGATCCGCGAGAACAAGCCGCACCTGGTGTTATCCGACATCGTGATGCCCGAAATGGACGGCTACACGCTGTGCCGCGCCATCAAGTCCGACCCCGAACTGCGCGAGATCCCGGTGATCCTGGTCACCTCGCTGATGGACCCCAAGGACATCATCCGCGGCATCGAATGCGGCGCCGACAATTTTATCCGCAAGCCGTATGCGGAAGATTATCTGCTCAACCGCATCGGCCACATGCTGATGAACCAGAAGCTGCGCCGCAACCAGAACATGGAAATCGGCATTGCCCTGTACCTGGGCGAACAAAAGCACTTCATCAACGCCGAGCGCCAGCAAATCCTCGACCTGCTGATCTCCACCTACGAACAGGCGGTGCAGGTCAACAGCGAACTGCAGGCGCGCGAACGGCAGGTCATCGAACTCAATATGCGCCTGGCCAACCACGCCGGCGAGCTGGAAACCATCAACCGCGAAATCGCGCTGAAAAACCTGGAACTGGCCGAAGCGAGCCGCATGAAGTCCGCCTTCATCGCCAACATGTCGCACGAGCTGCGCACGCCGCTCAACGCGATCATCGGCTTTACGGGCGCGCTGCTGATGAAGCTTCCCGGCCCGCTCACCACGGAGCAGGACAAGCAGCTCAACACCATCCGCACCAGCGCGCGCCACCTGCTCTCGCTGATTAACGACATCCTCGACGTGGCCAAGATCGAGGCCGGCAAGGTCACGCTCGAAGTGCAGACGGTGCAGTGCCAGAACGTGGTGCGCGAAGTGGTGGACACCTTGCGGCCACTGGCGATGCAAAAAAACCTCAAGCTCGAAATGGACCTGGCCGACCAGGCCATCGTGCTCGACACGGACCAGCGCGCGCTGACCCAGATCCTGCTCAACCTTGGCAATAACGCCATCAAGTTCACCGAGTCCGGCACGGTGCGTGTCGCGCTCACGCAACGCCAGGGAGAAGGCCAGCAGATCGTCGAATTCTCGGTGGCCGACAGCGGCGCCGGCATCCGCGAGGAAGACCAGAACAAGCTGTTCCAGGCGTTCTCGCAGCTCGATTCCACCTCCACCCGCCACGCGGAAGGGGCGGGCCTGGGACTGTACCTGTGCCAGAACCTGGCCAACCTGATCGGCGGCTCGCTGTTCTTCAAAAGCGATTTCGGCCAGGGCAGCACGTTCACGCTGGCCCTGCCGCGCCGCGGATAATGCCATTTTTGTCATACCGTAGTTCTACGGTATTGCACCGCAACATAAAAGCGGATATATTGGAACTGTCTCCTCCAACCGTTCGCTGAACATTGGAATTAAGCCCGCCACCGTTACCGGTCGCGGGCATTTTTTTCGCCATTTTTTTGCTGTCGAGTCCGTTTGCCACGCGTCATGGTGCCTTGCAACACAGCACTTCAGCAATAAACTAAACAAGCGATTTAGTTATATCATTTGTTTTAGTTATGTGATGTAATCGGCGCATGAACGCCAAACCCATCCATTCCAGCCAGTCCGCCGACGACACCCGCAAGCCGCGCTCGGACGGCGAGCAATCGCGCGAACGCCTGCTGCACGCGGCCATGCGCCTGTTCGGCCAGCAGGGCTTTTCCAAGACCTCCACCCGCGAGATTGCCCAGGCGGCCGGCGCCAACGTGGCCGCCATCAGCTACTACTTCGGCGACAAGTCCGGCCTGTACGAAGCGTGCTTCAGCTTCATGTGCGCTACCCCGGGCGGCAACGTGGCCGCGTTCGAGCAGCCGCACTTCACGCTGCGCGAGTCGCTGCAGGGCTACTACCGGCAAATGCTGGCGCCCCTGCTGCAGCACGAGGATGCCGACATGCTGCTGCGGTTGTTCTACCGCGAAATGCTGGAACCTACCGGCCTGTGGCAGCGCGAAATCGAGAACAACATCAAGCCGGAGCACGAGGCGCTGGTGCGCGTGCTGTGCCGCCACCTGGGCACCGATGTCGTCACCGACGACATCGAGCGCCTGGCGCACGCCATTCCCGGCATGTGCATCACGCTCCTGATCGCGCGCGACGTGATCGCCGCCGTCACGCCCCACCTGGTGGCCTCGCCCGAGGCGTTTGCCGTGTGGGCCGAGCAGCTGGTCGATTACGCCGAGGCGCTGGTGCAGGTCGAACGACTCAAACTTCAAAGGGCAGTATGAAGCTTCGCATGACAATCGTTACCCGTACGGCGACGGCCTTGGGGATCGCCGCCGCGTTGAGCGCGTGCGCCATCGCGCCTCCCGCGCCGCAGGTGGAGGCGCGGGCGCCCGCGCAGTGGCAGGCGCCCCTGCCCGCGCAGTTGTCCCCGCAGTTGTCCCCGCAGTTGTCCCCGCAGTTG
>JBEVMD010000424.1:0-9738 GCA_040508835.1 Duganella sp.
TGGAGAACACGAAGCCGATCGGATTGTTGATCTCGTGCGCGACCCCGGCGGACAACTGCCCGATGGACGCCAGCTTTTCCGACTGCACGATCTGCTGCTGCTTGCCGGACACGCTGGTGCGCATCTTCTCGAAGGCGAGGGCGAGTTCGGCCACCTCGTCGCAGCCTTCGGGGATCTCGATCGGCGTGGCGTAGTCGCCCGAGCCCAGCCGTTCGGCCGCGGCGGCCAGCGACTTCAGCGGCGCGGTGGCGCGGCGCGCGGTCAGCGCGCTCCAGCGTGGTCCGGCGTTATCCACGTTGCGGTACGGCGCGCACGATGCTTTGCGTAACTTCCCGCATCACCAGCGCCAGCAGCGGCGCCAGTTCTTCCTGCGCCGCATCGAGTCCGCCGCCCTGGCGCGCAGCCGTTTCGTGGCGCTGCAGCTGGGTTGCCAGGCCGCTGGCGCCGATCAGCATGGCCATGCCCTTGAGCGCATGGCTGCTGGCCGCCACCGCCGGATAGTCGCGGCGGGCAAACGCCTGCTGCAGCCGGGCGAACAGGCCGGGCGCGTGTTCCAGGAACGTGTGCGACAGCGTGATGAAGGTGGACTGGTCGCCGGCCGCTTCCATCAGCACGGCCGGGTCGATGCTTTGATAGCGGTACGGTGTCATTTGGCAGTGCGCAGGAACTGGGCGCAGCAGCCCCGCAGGTAGCCGCGCAATTCGTCGTAGTTGATCGGTTTGTGGAAGAACACCACGCCCGGCGGCAGGTCGCCCCGTTGCGCCAGGTCGCTTTCCTCCAGCGCCGACAGGATGGCGATGTGCATCGGCCGCAGCTGCGGGTCGCGGACGATGGCATTGAGCAGTTCATAGCCGTCGATACCGTCCATGACGATATCGGTCAGCAGGATGTCGGGCTGGCGGCGCGCAATTTCCAGCAGCGCCTGGTAGCCGTTTTCGCAAAACACGATGCGCGCAGGCAGGTTCCAGGTGGCCAGCTGTTTTTCGTACAGCATGCGCTGCAGGGGGTTGTCTTCCACCACCAGGATGGTGGCGTGCTGCGCGGCAGGTGCGCCGTGCGGCTGACCGGCGGGCTGGCTGGCCGCCTGGACGCCGTGCCCCGTCTGGCGGCTTTTGTAGGCCAGCACGGCCGCCAGCGGCATGCGGCGGTGGCCGCCCGGGGTTTTCCAGGCGTCGATAGCGCCGGACTCGACCAGTTGCTGGACGGACGAGACGGACACGCCGAGGATCTCGGCCGCGCGCTGGGTGGTGCAGACCTGATCGGCCTCGATGACGGATTTCATGGGGTACTACTGCCGGTAGGGTGCGGAAGAAGACGAGAGGTTAGCGCGTTCTACCAATTTCATCAATAAATTTGTGGAATTTGCGTAAAATTGACCGGCAATAGCGTGCGCCTCGCCGATTACGCCACAGGTATAGTGGCTTCCGGGCTGGCGCCGCCGGCGCGTCGCAGCAACAAACGTAAACCAACCCCCGAGGGAAGACAACCGATGCCGATGAAGCAAATCGATGGCTACGAGATCGAATACATGGCCGAGCCGCTGGAAGGCTGCGCGCAATGGGGCGCGTTTGTCGCCATCTACGCCCCGTCCGCCACTCCCATGCACATGAATATTATTTATCCTAAACACCGGGTAGCGGCCGACCAGGCGCTGGCCAGCGAGGCCGATGCGGAACGCGCGGCGGAAGCGTCGGCGCTGGAAATCCTCGAGCACTTGCGCAACCCGCCGCCGTCTGGGCCCTGAACCGGCTGCCGATCAAAAAAACCTGGGCAGGCGATTGTCGGGCCACGCGGGATCATCTTGATCCGCACTGAAAAAATTGATGAGGTCTGTCCGGAGGTCCATCCAGCGCTCACGCAGCTCGGCAAGTAGTTCTTCCGGCGTCGACGCCTGGTCGGCGATGCCCAGGGCGCGCAGCCTGGCGGCCAGCCGGTTCCTGGTTTTCTGGGCGCGCGCCTTGGCCAGCAGGTTCGCGCACAGCGTCAACACAAACTCCTCGGAGGCATCGCCCAGCGGCGGCACGGGCGGGAAGGCAAAGCCGGAAGTGAACCGGCGCTTGAAAAAGTTGTCGCCAGCCTTCGCGCGATCCCGGTTGAGTTTGCCATGGGCCTGAAGCCGGTAGTGCGCTTCGTCCAGTTCGCCATCAGCCATGACGCGGAAATACTTGCCGCGCTTTTCGGCGTCGTCCACGCCGTCGAACACTGCGCGGATCGACTCGAGGAATTCCTGTACCCACCGGTTCTGCAGCGCCTGACTGGCATGCCGTATCAGCCTGAGCGCCTCGCCCCGGCCCTCCGCCTGTGACGCGACAAAGGTGTCGCCCGCTTTCTTGAAGCACTCGTAGCTGGTCCAGAATCCATAATCGGTCTCGGTGAAATAACGGGAGCGCCAGGTTTGGACCGTGCTGCCCTCGTTGCCGCTGTCAAAGCTGACATAAGCGCGCGTAAAGGTCTGGGTTTCCCCCAGCGTATTGAAACCGGAACGTTGAAGGCTTTCGTTCAGCTGATCCTGGGGCATGGCCGTGTTGAGTCGCAATATCAGACGTCCGAAAGCGGGGTCGGGCTGATACTTATGGCACAGTGTGCCGCGCCGTACCCACGCATCGAGTCCATGCGGTAAATTGCTGCGCACGATGCGCAGCGCCGGCATCGAGACCCAGGATTTATCGCGCACATAGAACCACGTCTCCGCGACATCCTTGTCCTGCGCCAGCGCAGTGAAATAGGCGATGGCGGCTTTTTTGTCTTCGCTATCGATATTGGCCAGGTCGATGTGCGAAAAGGACTCCGCATGTGCGCCGAATCCCTGGACGCTGGCATTTGCCGACCCGGTCAGCAATACGTGGCGGCGGTAGTTGCTTGCGATATTCATCCACTCGATAAAATAAAGCTTGGCGTGGACCAGCCCGGCGCCCGCGACAGGAGCGACGCGGCGCAAGGTCAACCTGGTCTTGCTGTCATCGCACGTCGCCGCGATCTCTTCGAGCCGTTCCTGCGGCCATCCATCATCCACGGCCAGGATAATTTCCTCGGGATTGTGCAGCAGCACCTGCTTGATGAATTCGCAGGTAGGATAGGGGCCCACGATGGCCACCCTGGTCATGCGGAAGCCCGCGCCCACATGAATACCCGTGTTGATATAGTCGTCGAACGTCATGGTGCTTCTCCCGATAAGAGTTCATCTGATCGCTGGCGGCCTGCCTGCTGACAGATACAAAATAATGCCTTTTGGAAATATTACCCCAAATATTCTTCCGGCACATGACGCTTGTCGCCTGGCGCAGAAATTGACGCTGCGGCGGACGGTTCGCCACGACGACAGCACTTGAGTCTCTAATGATAATGACTTATCATTACCGACTTCTTGCATACCGCTATCGATAAGGAAACCCCCATGTCCGCTTTCCGCAGCAACCGCTCCCCGCTCGCCCTGGCCATTGCGCTGGCATTCGGCTCCCTGCCGCTGGTGCAAGCGCAGGCCCTGGCCCAGGGGCAGGCCCAAGCCCAGGCCGACAGCCGCCTGCCGGCAGATCCCGAATCGATGCCCACCGTGGTGGTCTCGGCCAGCGCGCTGGGCGTGGTGGGCGACGACATGATCACGCCGGTGACGTCGATCGGCGGCAATGAGCTGGTGCGCCTGCGCGAATCGACGCTGGGCGAAACCCTGAATCGCCAGCCCGGCATTTCGTCGAGCCAGTTCGGCGCGGGCGCCAGCCGTCCGGTCATTCGCGGCATGGACGGCCCGCGCGTCAAAATCCTGTCGGACGGCGCGGAAGTGCAGGATGCCTCCACCATCAGTCCCGATCACGCGGTGGCGTTCGAGCCGATGCTGGCCGAGCGCATCGAAGTGCTGCGCGGTCCGTCGGCGCTTGCCTATGGCGGCGGCGCGGTGGGCGGCACCGTCAACATCATCGACCGTAAAATCCCGACCGCGATCCCCGCCAACGGCATCGAAGGCAGCGCGGAGTTGCGCGGCAATTCGGTGGCCCGCGAAAAAGCCGGCGCCTTCGAGGTGACGGGCGGCGCCGGCAGCGTGGCCTTCCACGCGGAAGGCGTGAAACGCGAGGCGGACGCCTACAAGGTGGGCAAAGGCTGGAGCGAAGGCCGCACCGTGGACGGCAGTTTCAAGGACACGGATACCGGCAGCGTGGGCGTGTCGTGGATCGGCAGCAGCGGCTACCTGGGCCTGGCCTACACCAAGGAGCGCACCAGCTACGGCATCCCCGGCCACAGCCACGAATTCGAAGGCTGCCACCCGCATGGCGCGGAACTGCATTGCGGCGACCACGAGGAGCATGCCGGAGAGGAGGGCGAAGACCACGATCATGAGCACGAACATGAGGCAGGCGCGGTGCCCACCGTAAAACTGGACAGCAACCGCTGGGACCTGCGCGGCGAGTATCGCGCGCCGGTGGCGGGCATCACCAGGCTGCGCCTGCGCGCGTCGCTCACCGACTACCGGCACGACGAACTGGAAGGCGAAGAAGTGGCCACCAGCTTCCGCAACAAGGCGCACGACGTGCGGCTGGAAGCGGAGCATGCCCCGCTGGGCGGCTGGCGCGGCGTGGTGGGCGTGCAGACCACCAGGCGCGATTTCGTGGCCGACGGCGAAGAGGCCTACGTGCCGGCCACCCTCACCAAAAAACATGGCGTGTACGTCACCGAGGAATACAACCTGCAGAACTGGCGCTTCGAAGCGGGCGCCCGCCACGAATGGCAGGACATCACGGTCCATCAAACCGGACTGCGCGACGCCGACGCGCGCGGCACGTCGCTGGCCGCAGGCGCGGTGTGGAAGTTCGCGCCCGAGTACTCGCTGCGCGCGTCGCTGTCGCGCGCGCACCGCCTGCCCACGGCCGAAGAGCTGTATGCGAACGGCGTGCACATGGCCACCAGCACCTACGAAATCGGCAACCAGGATCTCACCAGGGAGACGTCCAACAACGTGGACCTCACGCTGCGCAAGTACGCGGGACCGACGACGTTTTCGCTGAGCGCCTTCCGCAACAAGGTCGATCATTACATCTACGCGAACACGCTCGATAACTTCGAAGGCTTTCAGCTGATCGAATATGCGCAGCGCGACGCCACCTTCACCGGCCTGGAAGGGGAAGTCAAACACAAGCTCAATGCGCAGGTGGAGGGCACCGTGTTCGGCGACTACGTGCGCGCCCGCTTAGACAGCGCCGGCGGCGACCGCAACCTGCCGCGTATTCCGGCCGCGCGCCTGGGCGCCCGGCTGGACGCCAACTGGGGCCAGCTGCATGGCCAGGTGGAGTTTTATCGCGTGAACCGGCAGGACCAGGTGGCCGATTTCGAGAGCGCCACCGCCGGCTACAATATGCTCAACCTGGGCACGCACTACACGCTGCGCCTGGGCGGCCTGCCGGCGCAGCTCTACGCGCGCCTGAACAATGCGACCAACGAGCTGGCGTACAGCCACACGTCGTTCATCAAGAACGCGGCGCCGCTGCCGGGCCGTAACGTGACGGCCGGCGTGCGCGTCAGCTTCTGATGATGAAGTACCTGATCCGGTGGGGAGATTACGCGGGCATGACCGCGTCGGGCATCTGCCTGGTCCACTGCGTGGCGATGCCGTTCCTGCTGGCCGCGTTTCCGATGCTGGGCGTGGGGCACGACGATTCCCTGCATTCGATGCTGGTGCTGGCCGTGACCATCCCGGTGCTGATCGCGCTGCTGCCGGGATTTATCAAGCACCGCGAACCGGTGGCGCTGCTGCTGGGCGCTGCCGGGCTGGCGGCCTTCGTGGTGGCGGTGTACGTGGTGGGGCCGCTGTTCGGCCAGGGCGCCGAGACTGCGCTGGCGATTGCCAGCAGCGTGTTATTGATCGTTGCCCATCGCCGCAACCACGGCAACTGCAGCAGCTGTTAAGCCCCGGTCACCGGCACTGGTCGCACAGGCCGTACAAGGTCAGTTCGTGCGATTCGAGCTGGAAGCCCGTGGGCGCCAGCTTTTGCATGTCGCCGGGGCAGGCGTGGACTTCGAACACCTTGTCGCACGCGCGGCAGTGAAAGTGGTGGTGGTGGCCGTGGCCCGCCACCTCGTACCGGTCGCCGCCGCTCGGCAGCGAGACCGCCGCGATTTCACCCGCCTCCAGCAAGGCCTTGATGTTGCGGTAGATGGTGGCCATGCCGATACCGGGCACGGCCTGCTGCGCGTGTTCCAGGATTTCCTGCGGCGCGAGCGGGCGCCCGGCAACCGTGATGCATTGCTGGATGGCCTTGCGCTGGCGTGTGTTGCGTTCCATTCGATTCGGTTCCTCGTTCAGGCGTCCATTATAAGTCAAGCGCTACCGCGTCGCCGGGTGGCCTGGCGGTTGTCAGGTTTCCACTAAGTGGCTGGACCACATATAAATTGGTCTAACCACATCAGATACTTGCTAGAATGGTCAAAAAAATCCCATAACCGTACGGAGACAAGACCATGAAGGTGGAGATCGATCACAAGCGCCGGGCAATGCTGCACGGCGGCGCGGGCGCGCTGGCGGCCGCCCATATTCCGGCACTGGCGCTGGCGCCGGCGCAGGACAGCGGCGCAGCCGACCCCTGGCAGCGCGCCCGCGACATCGAGCAGAAGTTCGCCCGGCCCCTGGCATTCCGCGACGAGGACTTCGTCATCACCGCCTTTGGCGCCAGACCATGCCAGGTGGCGCCGGTCACGGCCACCATCCGCTACACGGAAAAAGCGCAGGTGCCGTCGCCGGTGCGCGGGTCGCCCGACGCCCGGCCCGCCATCACGGCCGCGATTGCGGCCTGCCACCGGGCCGGCGGCGGGCGCGTGGTGATACCGACGGGCGACTGGTACGTGGCCGGTCCCATCGTGCTGCGCTCCAACGTCCACGTGCATCTGGCAGCCGGCGCCCACGTGTACTTCAGCGCCAACCCCGCCGACTATGCCAAGTACGGCGACATCGACTGCGGCGCCAGCGGCAAGCTGTCGATCTCGCGCTGGCAGGGCAACGACGTGCTCAATTATTCGCCGATGGTGTACGCCTACGGCCAGACCAATATCGCGCTCACCGGCGAGGACTGGACCAGCATCCTCGACGGCCAGGGCGGCGTGCCGTTCGAGGCGGGGGCAGAACCCGGGGCGGCAGGGCCTGGCGGGGACTGCTGGTGGGACTGGAAGGGACGCCACAACAAGGACAGCCGGCAGACCGAGATCGCCGTCAACGACCGCAACCCCAAGTCCATCGCCGTGGTGGCGCCCGGCCTGCCGGCGCACGAGCGCGAAATGATCGAAGCCACGCGCCAGAGCTTCCGCGCCGACGTGCGCTTTTTGCCGGCGCTGTCCGAGGCCGGCGTGCCGGTCGCGCAGCGCATCTTCGGCATCGGCCACTACCTGCGTCCCAGCATGATCGAATTCATCGGCTGCACCGATGTGCTGATGCAGGGCTATATGGTGACGGCCACGCCGTTCTGGCAGCACCATCCCGTCAACTGCCGCAACGTCCATGTGCGCCGCGTGCGCATGGAAAGCCAGGGGCCCAACAGCGACGGCTTCGACCCCGAGGCGTGCGACACGGTGTTCGTGGAGCACTGCGAATTCAACGCCGGCGACGACTGCATCGCCATCAAGGCGGGCCGCAACCGCGACATCCAGTTCGGCCCCACGCGCAATGTGCTGGTGCAGGACTGCGTGATGAACAGCGGCCATGGAGGCATGACGCTGGGCAGCGAGATGGCCGGCGGCATCGAGCATGTGTACGCGCAGCGGCTCGAGTTCCGCAACAAGTACTGGCAAACGTCGGGACTGAACACGGCGATCCGCATGAAGACCAATATGAACCGCGGCGGCTTCCTGCGCCATTTCTATGTGCGCGACTGCACGCTGCCCAACGGCGTGGCCACCATCGGCCGCACCTACAGCCAGCTGCCGGGCACCAGGCTGCCGGCAGTGCCGCACACCACGGCGGGCGGCGTGATCACCATCGACTGCGATTACACGCCGCAGGACGAGAGCGTGCGTATCCGGCCGCCCGAGGTGTCGGACGTGCATATCTCGAACCTGCGCGTGCGCGACGTGCAGACGCCGGACGGCCGGCACTCGTGCTTCCAGGCGTTCGTGATCCTGGGCCCGGTGGCCGGCACGTACAACGGCCCGCCGGGCAAGGCGACGCTCCCGCTCGAAAACATCAGCATCACCGACTGCGACTTCGGCACGCCGCGCGACGCCGAACAACCGTGGTTTGCCTACAACGTGAAAAACCTGGTGCTCAAGGACGTGAAAATCGCCGGCAAAACCGTCAACCGCACAATCGATGCCTGACCGCTCACCGCTGACCGCTGACCGCTGACCGCTGACCGCTGACCGCTGGCCGCCAGCCGCAAGCCGGCAGCCGTTGGCGTCACACCTGTCATTCCCGCGCAGGCGGGAATCCAATTTGCGCAGCGGAGGCCACCAGCTACCGCAGCACCGGCCATGCTCCCGCCATCGGCGCGGCCGTTACAGCTTGCCCGGCCGGCTGGCCCGTTTCGCCTTGACGCTGCGCGCCGGCCCGGCCCCGAACAGCGCCTGCACCAGCTCATCGCGCCGCACCGGCTGCACGTTGCGGCGCACCGGGTGAGGCGCGTCGTCCTGCAGCACGTGGATGCGATGATCCTCGTGCCCGAACAGCAGGCTCAACACCTGGCTCGGGTTGCGAATGGCGTCATACTTTCCCATGATAGTCCTTGTTGTCTGGTTGTCGTTGGCAGGCCATCGGCTGCGGCAGCGATCCCGGAGCGCCGCAACCTGTAGCCTCGCAGTTTTCTGGCAAGTCAGCTTCCCTCGATTGGCAGGGCCTCGGCTAGGGCATCGAGGGCATCCATGCGCGCCGTGACCTCGTCGGCGCGCGGATGCAGCAGGCGGTCGGCCATCGGGTAGAACACGGCTTCCTCTTTCAGGTGATGCTGGCGCATCAGCCGGCGCAGGCTGTCCGCTTCGTCGAAAAAGCGGTTGCTGTCGCGCGCCACCAGCGTGCGCGCCATGCGGCCGATGATGGCGCGCATGTACGCGTGCTCGGTACGCATCACGGTGGTGGCGCCGGCGGCGTTGCCCAGCATGCGGTCCATCTGCGGATAGAGCACGCGCTCCTCCTTGTCCAGGTGCAGCAGAAACAGCACCGTGAAGCGCGTGAACTCGGTGCGCGCGGACTCCCACTGGCGGCGCGCCACCTCGGCTTCCGCCAGCGTGTACTGGTCGTCGCAGCGGCGGTGGTCCCGTTCGAGGTACTGGCTGATCGCGTTCATGATGCCTTCCGTGTCATTTTTATTTCCTGACACGCATTGTCCCACCGGGCGAAACATCAATTCCTTGATTCAAATCAAGAAATTCGGGCTTGACGTTGGCCCTTAGCTTGCATGAGAAGAAATATTTTCCTCCTGTGACATTCAGAGAGTATCTGCGGACCATCGATCATTTAATATTGCCCAAAGAACACGATTGCAGTGCCGGATGTAGGCAATGCATTGCTGTACGCTGCAAATCCGGGGCAATTCGCCAGCTTGCATCCGTTATTTGGGAAAAATTCAACAACAAAGGATATGTATGCCCGTGATCGCCAACTCGGCGTGGGAAGAGCACTCCCATCTCCTTGCCACCCCATGCGCCTGCGGGGGAGAAATTAGTGTCTCTTTTGCTAAAGTTATTCAATACAGTCCAGATGCCTTGATCGAAGAGCTGACCGGTATATGCGACTGTTGCGATCAAAAGCGGAAGATGCTCTTTGACGTGACA
>JBEVMD010000532.1:0-3102 GCA_040508835.1 Duganella sp.
AAACTGCCATCGAACGCGGTATTGCCCGGCAGCGAGTCGCCAATGCCGCGACCGTACAGCGACTGGTCGGTCAAGCGCGACTTCGACCAGTTGTAGCCGAAGCTGAGGTCGTGCTGGCGTCCGCCCATCGCGAACTGGCCGTCCACCGACACGTCGACCAGGCTTTGCGTATGGTCGGAGGCATATCTGGACGGATAGGCCAGCAGGCCGTCGCCCGTGGTCCGGTCCGGTTCGCCGTAGACGTACTGCAGCGTGGAATCGGATTTCTCGGTCAGGTAGTTGGCGGTGGCCAGCACGCGCCAGCCCTGGCCCAGGTGGTGACGCAACTCGGCAAAGGTGGTGTGGTTGGTGGTGTCCCAGCGCGACCAGTCGGCGGCGGTGTTGGTGCTGTCGCGATAATGGGTGGGGCTGCCGTCCGTGTAGAACAACGGCAGCGCGCCCCACATCACGCCCTTGCTGCGGCCCGCCTCGTAGGTGTGGCCGACGGTCAGCGCCGTGTCGGCGCCCAGCTTGGCGTCCACCACGGCGTAGGCAATGTTGCGCTTGGGTTCGTAGCGGTCCAGGTACGAGTCGCCGTCCTGGTGCACCAGCACGGCGCGGCCGGTGACGGTGCCGCTGTCGTTGAGCTTGCCGGTGACGTCGCCTTCCACGCGGCGCGTGTTCCACGAGCCCAGCGTGGCGCTGGCGCTGGCCGCCGTTTGCGCGGACGGCCGCTTGCGGATGAAGTTGACGGTGGCCGACGGGTTGCCGGTGGACGTCATCAGGCCGTTGGCGCCGCGCACGATGTCGATGCGCTCGTACAGTGCCGTGTCGAGGTCGCCCTGCAGATTGCCGAAAACCTGGGGCAGGCCGATGCCGTCGTACTGGAAGTTGACGATGTCGAATCCCCGCGCCGTGAAATACGTGCGGCTGGTTTCCACTTTTTCCACCGTTACGCCCGTGGTGGTGGCCAGCACATCGTTGATGGTGGTGAGCTGGAAGTCGTCCATTTGCGCGCGGCTGACCACCGAGACCGACTGCGGGGTTTCGCGCAGGCCCAGGTCGAAGCGGCTGGCCGACTTGCTCGAGCGCGTGCTGTACGTGTCCGCCGCCGCCCCGGTGACCGTGACCGTGGGCATGACGGCCTCGGCTTGCCGATCGTCCGCTGCCGGTGTGTCGGCGGCGTTGGCCATGCCGGCATAAGCGAGGGACAGCGCCAGCAGCAGGGGACGGGGCGGGAAGGGACGGGGCATGCAAACTCCTGGTTGTGTGGAATGAACTACCGGATGGTAATAAGAATCATTCGTATTATAGCCATGCCATGACAGCGTGACAACGTCGATCTTTCGGTGCCCGTGCGGGGCTGGCGCGTTTGATGCGCCGCAAAGTCCCCCGCCGGTGCGCCCTCTACTCTGGTTGCTGGACCGGGGAGACGGTGATGGAAAAATTCTTGCTGGCAGTGTTGCTCATGTGCCTGGCCGGCTGTGCCGGCACCGGCCACCGCGCCCCGGCGCCCGGCGATGCCGAGGTCATCGCCATCACCGCGCACACCATTGCCCAGGAGCGCCGCCAGCGCGCGGCCGTCAGCCCGATGCCCGGCACGGCGGCGTTGCCTGCTGCCGGCGCTGCGCTGGACCCTTACCGGCTGGGCGTGGGCGATGTGCTGGCCATCACGGTCTGGGACCATCCGGAACTGACCAGCGCCCAGCCGTGGTCGGACAATCTCGAGAGCAAGACCGCGCCGGTGGCGGCCAGCTTCGTCATCGACCAGCAGGGCCAGTTGCACTTTCCGTTTGCCGGCGCCGTGCCGCTGGCGGGCCGCACGCGCGAGCAGGCGCGCGACCTGCTGGCGCAGCGCCTGGCCCGGTATTTCCGCGCCCCGCGCGTCACCGTCAACGTGCTGGCCTACCGCAGCCAGCGCGTGTATGTCGATGGCGAGGTCAGGGCGCCCGGCCAGCAGGCCATCAACGACATTCCCATGACGCTGCTCGAAGCGCTCAACCGCGCCGGCGGCCTCCTGCCCACCGCCGACCAGAGCCGCGTGACGGTGGAGCGCGCCGGCCAGCGGTACGGCGTCGACCTGGCGGCGATCTTGCGCCACGGCCCCGCGCCCGGCGCGCTGCGGCTGGCCGACGGCGACCTCGTGCGCGTGCCGCCGCGCGACGAGAGCAAGGTGTTCGTGGGCGGCGAGGTGCTGGGGCCGCGTGCGCTCACCATGCACGACGGCCGGCTCACGCTCAACGAGGCGCTGGGCGAAGTTGGCGGTCTCAACCCGCAAAGCGCGGATGCCGGCCAGGTCTACGTGGTGCGCCACACGCTGCAGGGGCCGCGCGTGTACCGGCTCGACGCCCGGCCGGCCAGTGCGCTGGCGCTGGCCGAACAGTTCGAACTGCAGCCGCGCGACGTGGTGTACGTGGCGGCGTCGCCGCTCACCAACTGGCACCGCGCCATCAGCCAGCTGTTTCCCGGCGAACTGTCGTCGGCCGTTGGCGTGACCTCCCGCCCATAGCCGGCTGCCATGGATACCCGCACCGATGCTCCGGAACCGCCTGACGCGCCCGACCGCCACCCGCTGCGCGCCTTGCGCGGGGTGGCCGCGCCCGCGCGCCTGATCGAACACCTGGCGCCGCTGCCGCCGCCCGATCCGGCCACGCTGGCGTGGCGCATCTGGTTCCGGGCGCTGCTGGCGCGCCGCTGGCTGATCGGCGCCGTCACCGTGGCGTGCACGCTCACGGCGCTGGGCTATGCGCTGATGGCGCCGCCCGTGTACGAAGCCAATATGCTGCTGCACGTGGAGGAAGAACAGCCCAATGCCTCGAAAAACATCCTCAACGACGTGTCGTCGCTGTTCGAGACCAAGAAGGCGGCCATTGCCGAAATGGAGCTGTTGCGCTCGCGCCTGGTGGTGGCGCGCGCGGTCGACACGCTGCGCCTGTACATCCACGCGCGGCCCCGGTATTTTCCGCTGGGCGGCGAGTGGCTCGCCCAGCGCCAGGGCAGCCGGCTGCCGGCGCCGGGCCTGTTCGGCCGGGGCGGCTACGTGTGGGGCGGCGAGAAAATCGACGTTGCCGCGTTCGACGTGCCCGACCATCTGTACGGGCGCACCTTCGTGGTGACGGCGCT
>JBEVMD010000535.1:0-10590 GCA_040508835.1 Duganella sp.
GAACTCGACCAGCTGTTCGAGCTGCTGCAAAAGCCGGAAATCAGCAAGATCTTCCAGCTCGGCGCCAACGTGCGCCACCTGCGCAAGGCCGACCAGCTGGCCGCGCTGCGCGCACAGCACACGCAAGCACTTCCGTATTCGCACTGGTGCCCCGAGCACGGCGCCCACGGAGACTACGCCTACCGCAACCTGACCCAGGACCTGTGCGACCGCCTGCGCCTGATCTTCTTCGGCAATTTTCACCAGGACTGGACCGATTTCGTGTTGTCCGACCTCGGCATTTTTCAATACGAAAAAGTGGCGTTCTCGCCGGCCGCGCGCGGCTTCCGCAGCCGCCGCGACATCGACGACTTCCTGGCCCTGCACCGCTGCCGCGAACGGTTTGAAAACGGCGAAGACCCGGCTGCCATCATTGCCGACCTGCCGCCGTGCGCGGACGACAACGAATGGCTGCTCAGCCGCCGCCACAAGCTCACGTTTGCCATCGGTCAGCACCTGGAAAAGCTGCGCGACTGGCCCGGTGCGCACGCGGTGTATGCCGGTTGCCGGTACCCGGGCGCGCGCGCGCGCGCCATCCGCGTGCTGGAAAAGGACGAGCAGCCGCGCGCCGCCTTCGACCTGCTGCAGCTTGCCATGGATGCGCCCGAAAGCGAGGCCGAACGCCAGCAGTTGCTGCGCATGGCGCCGCGCCTGGCGCGCAAGCTCGGTCACGCCAAGGCGCCGCCGGTCGCGCCCAACAAGCCGCTGCGCATCGACCTCAGCCTGCCGGCGCCGGCAGAGCCGAACTACGTGGAATTCGTCGTGCGCGACCACCTGATGTGCGACGACGCGCCCGTGTACTATGTGGAAAATTCGCTGATCAATTCCCTGTTCGGCCTGCTGTGCTGGGACGCCGTGTTCTGCCCGATCCCCGGCGCCTTCTTCCACCCGTACCACCGCGCCCCGGCCGACCTGCACAGCGCCGACTTCCACCGCCGCCGCGCCGCGCAGTTCGACGCCTGCTTCGCCCAGCTCGATAGCGACCGGTACCGCGCCACCATCCGCGCCACGTACGCCGCCAAGCGCGGCATCCAGTCGCCGTTCCTGTACTGGGAAGCGCTCGACGAGGCGCTGATCGACCTGGCGCTCGACTGCATCCCGCCGCTGCACCTGCGCCGTGCGTTCGAGCGCATCCTGCTCGACATCAAGTCGAACCGCACGGGCTTTCCCGACCTGATCCAGTTCTGGCCCGCCGAGCGGCGCTACAACATGATCGAGGTAAAAGGGCCGGGCGACCGGCTGCAGGACAACCAGCTGCGCTGGATCGACTACTGCGCCACGCACGACATGCCGGTGTCGGTGTGCTATCTGCAATGGGCGGCATGAGCGCGTACACCATTGCCGTGCGCGCGCTGTGCGAGTTCACCGCCAAGGAGGGCGACCTCGACCTGCGTTTCACGCCGTCGCCCACGGCGCAAGAAGGCATTGCCGGCCACGGCGTGGTCACGGCCCGCCGCAGCGAAAAATACGAAACCGAGATTGCGCTGTCCGGCGACTGCGGTCCGCTGCACGTTCGCGGCCGCGCCGACGGTTACGACCCGCGCACCAACCGCCTGGAAGAAATCAAGACCTATCGCGGCGACCTGTCGAAAATGGCGGCCAACCAGCGCCAGCTCCACTGGGCGCAGGTAAAAATCTACGGCTATCTGTTCTGCAGCGCGCGCGGGCTGGACACCATCAAGCTGGCGCTCGTGTACTTCGATATCGGCAGCCAGAAGGAGACCATGCTGGTCGAGGAGCACGACGCCGCCGACCTGCAGGAATACTTCCGCCAGCAGTGCGGCCGGTTCCTCGACTGGGCGCAGCAGGAGATGGCGCACCGCACGGCGCGCGACGGCCAGCTGGCCACCATGACGTTCCCGCACGCGGACTTCCGTCCCGGCCAGCGACCGCTGGCCGAAGCCATGTACAAGGCCAGCAACCGGGGCGTGTGCCTGCTGGCGCAGGCGCCCACCGGCATCGGCAAGACGGTGGGCAGCCTGTTCCCGATGCTCAAGGCATGCGCCGTGCATGGCGTGGACAAGGTGTTCTTTTTGGCGGCCAAGACGTCGGGCCGGCAGATGGCGCTCGACGCGGTGGACGTGATCCGCCGCGGCGCCCCGCTGCTGCCGCTGCGCACGCTGGAGCTGGCGTCCAAGTCCACCGCGTGCGTCAACCCGGACAAGGCCTGCCACGGCGATTCGTGCCCGCTGGCCAAGGGGTTTTACGACCGCCTGCCGGCCGCGCGGCAGTCGGCGATCGACGTCACTGCGCCGCCCGCCGACGGCGCGGCGTTCCTGTCGCTGGACCGCGAAACGCTGCGCGCGGTGGCGCTGGCGCACAACGTCTGTCCTTATTACCTGGGCACGGAGCTGGCGCGCTGGTGCGACATCGTCATCGGCGACTACAACTATTATTTCGATCTGAGCGCCATGCTGCACAGCCTCACGCTGCTCAACGACTGGAAGGTCAATGTACTGGTGGACGAGGCGCACAACATGGTCTCGCGTGCGCGCAAGATGTACACGGCCGAACTGGAACACGCGAGCCTGCGCCTGCTGCGCAAGACCGCGCCCGAAGAACTGAAAAAGCCGCTCGACCGCGTGCACCGCCAGTGGAACCAGCTGGAAAAAGACCAGGAAGCCGATTACAGGTCGTACGCCACGCTGCCCGAAAAATTCATGATCGCGCTGCAGACCACGGCCACGGCAATCTCGGACTACATGGCCGAACATCCCGCGCAACCCGACCCGGACCTGCAGGATTTTTATTTCAATGCGCTGCTGTTCGGACGCCTGGCCGAGACCTTCGGCGACCACGCGCTGTTCGACATCGAAAAAAGCGACGGCCCGCGCGCCAGCCATGCCAACTCGGTGCTCTGCATCCGCAACATCGTGCCGGCGCCGTTCCTCAAGCCGCGCTTCGAGAGCACGCACACGACGGCGCTGTTCTCGGCCACGCTCAGTCCCTGGAATTATTTTGGCGACATGCTGGGCATGCCGGACACCGCTGCGTGGGTGGACGTGGAGTCGCCGTTCGTGGCCGAGCAGCTGTCGGTGCAGGTGGCCGCGCACATCTCCACGCGCTACCAGCACCGCCAGCAGTCGCTGCGTCCCATCGCCACGCTGATGGGCGAGCAGTACGCGCGCCAGCCCGGCAACTACCTGGCATTCTTCAGCAGTTTCGATTACATGGAAAAAGCCGCGAACGCGTTCGGCGAGCGCTATCCCGACGTGCCCACCTGGCGCCAGTCGCGCCGCATGGACGAGGCGGAGCGCGCGCACTTCCTGGCGCGCTTCACGCTCGAGAGCTGCGGCATCGGCTTCGCGGTGCTGGGCGGCTCGTTCGGCGAAGGCGTCGATCTGCCGGGCGCGCGCCTGATCGGCGCCTTTGTCGCCACGCTGGGACTGCCGCAGATCAATCCCGTCAACGAACAGATCCGCCAGCGCATGGACGCCATTTTCGGCGCCGGCTACGACTACGCGTACACGTATCCCGGCATGCAGAAGGTGGTGCAGGCAGCGGGCCGCGTGATCCGCACCCAGTCCGACCGCGGCACCGTGTACCTGATCGACGACCGCTTCGGCCGCCCGGAAATCCAGGCCCTGATGCCGGCCTGGTGGTCGGTGGGGATCGCCGCGGTGGCCTGACTCCTACCGCATCGCCGCGCGGATCTTCTGGTAGCCGCTGCGGCTCACCGGCAGCCTGGCGCCATTTTTCAGGATGGCGGCATGGCTGTCGCGCGTGGCCTGTTCGAGGCGGTCCACGCAGCCGATGTTGACGATGCACGAGCGGTGGATGCGCACGAACTGCCCGCCGTCGAGCTGCCCTTCCAGCTCCGCCAGCCGCTGGTTTTTCAGGTACGACCTGCCGTCGGCGTGGATCTGCACGTAGTCGTCTTGCGCCTCGATGTAGTCGATGCGGTCGCAGGCGATCACGTGGACCTTGGCGCCGTCGCGGATCAGCACCCGGCCCAGCGGCTGGTTGCGCGCCGCCGCCTCGCGCACCATGGCGGCAACCGCCGTCGTCTCCGCTCCTGCGCCGAGGTTGGCGCGCGCATGCGCCAGGGCCTGGTCGAAGCGCTGCTGGCTGAACGGCTTGAGCAGGTAATCGAGCGCATGGAATTCGAACGCCTTGATCGCATACTGATCGAACGCGGTGGCAAAGATGTAGCGCGTCCTGTTGCCGGCCAGTTCGGCCACTTCGAAGCCATCGAGCCGGGGCATCTGGATATCGAGCAGCACCAGGTCCGGTGACAGCTCGGCGATCGCCTTCACCGCTTCGAAACCGTTGGCGCACTCGCCCACGATCTCGACGTCCGCGTGCGCGGACAGGTATTCGCGCACCACGGCGCGCGCCAGCATTTCATCGTCGACGATCAGGATGCGCATCGCTTCATTTTCACAGGTCTCCGGTGGTATGCGCCGGCATGGCGATGTCCACGTAAAATTCGTTCCCGCGCCGGCCCCAGTGGATGCTGGCCTCGTGCCGGTACGCGCCGGTCAGCCGCTGGCGCACGTTGGCCAGGCCGATGCCCGTCCCTGCGCTGTTTGCAGCCGTCCTGTCACCGTCCACCGGGTTGGCCACCTGCAGATGCAGCAGCGACCCCGCGCGGCGCGCCGCGATGCGCACCACGCCGCCTTCGGGCAGGTTGCAGATGCCGTGCTTGACGGCGTTTTCCACCAGCGGCTGAATGATCATGGGCGGCACCAGGCACGCGGCCGCCTGCTCCGTCACCGCTTCTTCCACTTGCAGGCGCGCGCCGAAGCGTACCTGTTCGATGGCGAGAAAATGCCGGGTCAGCACCAGCTCCTCGCCCAGCGCGACCTTCTTGTGCGCTTCCATGCCCAGGCTCTGGCGAAAAAAGCTTGCCAGTTCCAGCGTCATGCGGCGCGCCGCCTTGGCATCGACCGACGTCAGCGCGCTGATGGAATTGAGGCTGTTGAACAGGAAGTGGGGATCGATCTGGGTGCGCAGCATGCGCAGCTCCGCTTCCTGCGCCATCAGCATCGATTCGAGCTCGCGCCGCTCGGCGCCGCGCGCGCGCACGAATTCGATCACCAGGTAGTGCACGGCCGCGGCAAAGCCGTACAGCAGCACGCCCAGCCCCACGATCAGCGCCGACAACTGCGGCGTGATGACAATGCCCGACCACGGCACGGCCGGCAGCACGGTGAGCGCATTCCACAGGTGGCCCACCAGCAGCCACAGCACGCCCGACACCAGCGCCGCCACCGTCAGCACGGCGGTAATGGCGCCGGGCCGGCGCGCGTCGAGCGGATAGGCGCGGCACAGATAGTATGCCGAGTAGCCGGCCACGAACGCGTACACCACGTTCATCGGTATCGCGAACAGCATGGCGTTGGCCAGCGGCGTGTCGCTGGCGAGCGCAATCACGCCGCCCAGCGCCACGCCGAAGAACAGCCACACCACCATGTAGATGACGGCGCTGCGGCGGTTCGAGAAGGTCTCCAGCATGCCGGAGCGTCAGTTGCGCACTTCGAGGCCGCCGAGGATGGCGTAGCCGCGCACGATCAGGCGCTTGGTGTTGCCGGTGGGCGGCGCGGTCTTTTCTTCGTAGCCGCCCAGGATGGCCGTGCCTTCCATCACGACCACCCAGTCCACCGGCACCTTGATGGTGATCCCGCCCAGGAAGGAGAACACGTTCAGTACCGCTTCGCCATCGATGGACGCCTGACGCAGATCGAGGTCGGAGCTGCCCAGGATGGCGGTCACTTCGCCGCCGCGAAAGTCCGGCGTGCTCACGCGGCGGTTGGATGCGCCCATCACCGACGTCACGTTGACCAGCTGGTCGTCGCCGTCCGTGCCGTACGGCGCCTTCAGGTCATCATCGAGCACGCCTGCTTTGACCCGGCCCGCCGGTCTGGCTTTGCCGGCATTGCCGGCCTTATACACGATGCCGATGCCGGCCGCGATCATGACCAGCGGCCAGATGTCGCGCCAGTCGAAATCGAGAAAGCCGATGCCGCGCAGCACGCCCACGCTGCCCACGCACACGAGGATCACGCCCACCACGTTGCCGGAATTGGTGCGCGTCTGCGTCAGCTTCAGCACCCCGGCCACCAGCAACGCCGTGGGCCACAGCAGGCGGCGGAAGTCGAGGTCGATCCAGCCCAGGTTATCGACCAGGAACAGCAGGCCGATCACGACCACCAGCAGGCCGAGCACCATCTGCGCCCTGGGGTTGGTCTTGGTGGCGGAATTCATTTGGACTCCCGGTGGGCGGCAAAGATGTTTTCCAGTAGCGGGCGCAGCAGCATGCCCACGCCGCACGCGACGATCAGCGCGGGCCACGTGTCGCCGAAGCCCCAGCCCCACACGTGGTTGAACGAGACGTACCACCAGCCGGCAAAGAAGATGCTCCAGGCGCCGCTGATCACGTAAGCGGGCGTGGTGGGCGGCACCATCTGCGTGACGCCGCTGATCACCAGCAACCATGGCCAGTAGCGCCACAGGTCGCGGCCATGGATGTCGAGGTCGATCATCCCCGCGCGTTCGAGCAGCACGGCGCCGCCCACGGCAATGAAGGCCAGGCCCCAGGCCAGCTGTTTGCGCCAGTTGTAAGCGGTTTCCACGTTCATGTGCGTTCCCCGAGTCGGTATGACTATAACAATACCGGGGAACCGCGGGCGACGACACCGCTATTCGGCGAACGGCGGAAAAGCAGCGGTGAACGGCGTAAAAAAAACCCACACCGCCGTGGAGCGGGTGGGTTCAAGGGGATGAACTGGCAAAAAAAACCGGTCAGGTACGACCCGCAGCGCCAGCCTTGGGCGCCAGCAGCATCATGCCCCAGCCCAGCTGGCGGCGGATTTCCTCGGGCGTGGGCGGCGGCTTGAGTTCCTGCGCGCGGCGCTTGAGCCAGTCCCGGACCAGGTGCTTCGAGGGCTGCGTAGTGTGCGACATCGTGGTCTCCCAGGTGGGCAATGCGAAATCTGGTGCCGGTACTTGAGGCTACCGGCTTACCTGCTGCCGAGCGGTCGATCCGAACTGAGCGGATCGAGCTCCAGACACGCAAAGCCATTGTAGCGTTGACCGGCGCGTTACTCTGTACGCGTGCGCACACTGCCCATGCGCCTACAGTTTCTGTTGCAGGAAATCGAGGAAGCAGCTGATGCGCTGGGACAGTTGCGTGTTGCGGTAATAGACGGCGTGGATCTGCTGGCGGTAACCGGTATAACTGTCTTCCAGCACCCGCACCAGGCGGCCCGCAGCGACGTCGTCGCGGGTCATGAAGTCGGCCAGGCACACGACGCCCTGCCCGGCCAGCGCCAGCTGGCGCAGCGTCTCGCCGCTGGTGGCGGCAATGGTGGGCGCGACCGCCAGGCTGTTGCCGGTAGCGTGGCGCAGCGGCCACTGGTTGCCCTGCTCGTACTGGGCAAAGCCCAGCACCGCGTGGCGGGCCAGGTCCTCGGGCGCCTGGGGCGCGCCGTGCTGCGCCAGGTAGGCAGGGCTGGCCAGCACCTGCAGCGGACTGGCGGTGAGCGCGCGCGCGTGCAAGGTCGAATCGGTCAGCGCGCCGATGCGGATGGCGATATCGGTGCGGTGCTCGATCAGGTCGGCGATCTGGTCGTTGCTGCTCAGTTCGAGACGTATCTCCGGGTACAGAGCGCGGAACTCCGCCACGTGCGGCACCACGCAGTGGAGCATGAACGGCGACGCGGCGTCCACGCACAGGCGGCCGGCCGGCTGCTGGCGGCGAATGCGGATGGTTTCCTCGGCCTCTTCCATGGCGCTGAGGATGGCGCGCGCGCGTTCGAGGAAGATATGTCCTTCCTCGGTCAGCTCCATGCGGCGCGTGGTGCGCGTGAGCAGCGACGTGGCCAGCTTGTCTTCCAGCCGCGACAGCGCCCGGCTCACGCCCGACGTCGTCTGGCCCAGATGGACGGAGGCCGCGCTCAGGGTCCCGCTGTCGATCACGGTGATAAAGGTTTTCAGATCGTCCGAATTAATATCCACTTGTTCAACTCTATATTTAGGCGGCACAGGCCACACGGATCACGCCATGGTTCACGCAACGTACAAGAGCACGGCGCCGAAATGACAGGCGCTGCCGCCCAGCACAAACAGGTGCCACACGCCGTGGCCGTACCGCCATTTATGGTCGGTGACAAAAAAGGCGATGCCCAACGTGTACACCACGCCGCCGGCCGCGATCCACAGGAAACCGTTCCAGCCAAGCGCGGCGATCAGCGGACTGGCGCCGATCACGCCCACCCAGCCCATGGCCACGTAAATCACCAGCGACAGGATGCGCGCGCCCCTGGCAAACCAGATCTCCTGGACGATGCCGATCAGCGCCAGCCCCCACACCACGCCAAACAGCGACCAGCCCCACGGCCCGCGCAAACTGACCAGCGTGAACGGCGTGTAGGTGCCGGCGATGAGCAGGTAGATGGCGCAGTAATCCATCTGCCGCAGCACGTCCTTGGCACGCCCGCGCACGCTGTGATACAGCGACGACACCACGTACAGGCCCAGCAAGGTGACGCCGTACACGCTGAAGCTCACCATTTTCCAGACATCGCCGCTGCGCGCCGCCATCACGATCAGCAGCGTTGCGCCCACTGCCGCCAGCGCCGCGCCCACCGTGTGGGTGATGCTGTTAAAACGCTCTCCGTAATACATCCGTTTTCCAATGCAGGTGACGCCGCCTTGCAGGTCAAGACGGCCGCAAGGCATTGTATAGCGCATCGGGGTCCGGTCGCCGTGCACGCGCGGCGCTGCGGGACTTAGCAAATACTCAATCGTAGCAGATAAAGAATTTATTCAAAGCAATGTTACAAAAATCTGCATTTAGCGGTTGACGGTTATGCGACACCTGTCGCACAATCATCCCCATAGTCGCAGCTGCGTTGTCGTAGCAGTCGTCGCACCCGACGTTTCACCCCGTGAAGGAAACCATGTCCGCCCATACTCCCATTCCCTCGGTCACCGAGCTGACCCTGTTAAAAGCGCTGTGGAAGCAGCAGCCGCTGAGCGCACGCGAAGTGCACGACGCTGCCGTGGACGAACTGGCGTGGTCGTTTTCGTCGACCCGCAAGACGCTCGACCGCATGCTGGAAAAACAGATGATCGCCATCCACGCCGTCCACGGCGTCAATGTCTACAGCGCCCGGCTGGACAAGGTGGGCACGCTGGCCGCGTTTGCCCACGATTTCGGCCGCCGCGTGATGGAAATGGATGCACCGCTGCCAGTGGCAATGTTTACCGGTAGCAAACTGGTCGACCAACAGGAACTGGCCGAGCTGGAACAGATGCTGCACGACTGGCCCGATGACGACGCGAGCGCCCCATGATCGAGCACACCGCGATGGCGTCATTGTTGCCAATGTGGCTGCCACTGGCCACGTGGCTGCTGGCGTGTACCGGCTGCGTGCTGGCCGGACTGCTGGTCCACGGCATGCTGCACCTGGCGGCGCGCGCCTGGCCCGCGCTGCTGGGTCGGCGCGCCGTGTGGCTGGCCGCGCAAGTGGTGATCGTGGGCGCGGCGCTGCTGCCGTTCCTGCCGCGCCTGCAGCACGCCGGCGTGGCGCCCGCGTTCACGCTGGCGCTCGACGCCCAACCCGTCGCCACGGCTCCCCCCGTTTCGGCAGCGACGATGGCCGTTCCCGCATCGGCGCTGGCTGGTTCCTCATCGGTAATGGCCGCTCCCTCGTCGGCGCTGGCTGGTCCCGCAGCGGCACTGGCTGTTCCGGCAGCGACGCTGGCTGTTCCGGCAGCGACGCTGGCTGTTCCGGCAGCGGCACTGACTGTTCCGGCAGCGGCGCTGGCCGATGCGCAACCGACGCCAGTGACGGCTGCGCCAGGCGCCGGGGTGGCTGCGACGCCGGCTGCGCTGGCCGCCACGGCCCTTGGCGCCGCCGGCATCGCCCCGGCACCGGCGGCGCTGCCGGCGGGCGCCGCGGGGCCACTGTCGCCACTGTCGCCATCGGCGCTGTGGTCGCCATCGGCGCCGGCATCGCAGACAGCGCTGCCGTTATCGCTGGCTGCGACGCTGCCGGCGCTGTGGGCTGCCCTCTATTTCGCCGGACTGGCCCATGCCGTGCACCGCCTGCTGCGGGCGCGCCGGCTGTGGCGCGGGCTGCTGGCCACCGCCAGCCGCCTGACGCCGCAGCAGCTGGCCGACCACGGCGCCTTCGATGCGCGCCAGCTGGACGCCATCGCCCGCCAGCGGCTGGTGGTGATGGAAACCGGCGCCGCCGTCTCGCCCATGCTGCTCGGCGCGTGGCGCCCGGTGCTGCTGCTGCCGCAGCACCTGCGCAGCTTCTCGGCCGAACAGCAGCAGATGATCGTCGCCCACGAACTGCACCACTGGCGCGCGCGCGATCCGCTGTGGCTGGGCTGGTCCGCAGCCGTGCGCACGCTGCTCTGGTTCAACCCCGCCACCCGCTGGCTGCATGACAAAACAGCGTGGGCGGTGGAACTGGCCTGCGACCAGCGCGTCCTGGCGGGCCGCCCGCAACAGCAGCGCAAGCAATACGCGGCAGCGTTGCTGGGCCAGTGGAAGATGCAGCTGACCATGGCGCCCGCCATGGGCACGCATGCCCA
>JBEVMD010000538.1:0-24502 GCA_040508835.1 Duganella sp.
TGTGGATCGCGACAACTTCGCCGCCTATGCCGACGTGGAAATCCCGCTGACGGACAAGCTGCGCGTCGAGGGCGCGGTGCGGTTCGAGGACTATTCGGACTTCGGCGACACCCAGACGGGCAAGCTGTCGGCCCGCTATGACTTCACGCCCAGCTTCGCCCTGCGCGGATCGGTCTCGACCGGCTTCCGGGCGCCGTCGATCATGGACATCCAGAACCCGACCGCCGAAGTGCGTACCCAGCAGATGGACGATCCGGTCCTGTGCCCGAGCACGCAGCCGACCGTGGCCGGCACCGGCGTGGCCGTGGCTGGCCGCAATCCGGATCAGGTGTGCAACGTGCTCACCAGCTACTGGACCAAGTCGCCGAACAACAGCTTCCTGAAGCCGGAAAAATCGCGCGGCTTCTCGTACGGCTTCGCGCTGGAACCGATGAAGGACCTGTCGATCACGGTCGACTACTGGGGCCTGAAACTGCGTGACGTGCTGGGCGCCGTGTCGATCGCGGAAATCCAGCAAAATCCCACCAAGTACGCCGACCAGATCCTGCGCGACGGTAACGGCCTGATCGATCACATCGTGGCCAGCCAGGCCAACCGCGGCATGGCGCGCATCCGCGGCGCCGACATTTCCGCCAACTACCGCTTCCCGAAAACGGCAGTCGGCACCTTCGACGCCAAGCTGGACGGCACCTGGTACCAGAAGAACGAGTTCCAGGGCGAGAAGGACGGCGTGTGGCTGCAAAACGTGGGCGTGATCACCAACGACGGCCGTTACGGCAGCGCCGGTCCCAACGCCGGCCTGGCAGGCCTGCCGCAGATCAATCCGCGCTGGAAGCACACGGCGTCGATCGGCTGGCGCCAGGGCGACTGGGGCGCCACCCTGTCGCAGCGCTATAACACCCACCTCACGGACCTGACGCCGCGTGCCGGCTCCAACCTGACCAAGGTGTCGTCGTACAGCCAGTACAACTTCAACATGAACTACAAGGGCATCCCCAACACGACCGTCAGCCTCGGTGTGAACAACATCACCAAGGAATGGCCGCCACTGACCGCCAACAGCACGTATAGCGGCGGTTACGTGACCAGCATGGCGGACATGCTGGGCCGGGTGTACCGCATGTCGATCGAATACAAGTTCTGATCGCCATGAACCAACCGTCCCTGTACCAGGGGCGGCGCCGGCTGCTGAAGGGGGCGGCCGCGCTGGCCGCCGCCTCGGTGGCCGGCTCGCCGCCAGCGGCAAAAGCCGCCCCCGCAGATCCCTGGGCCCACGCCCAGGGCATCATCGACCAGTTCAAGACGCCGCTGCGTTTTCCGCCGCGCGACTATCCGATCACCGCGCACGGCGCCAGGCCGTGCCAGCTGCGCGAAGTGGACGGTTTTCCCACCATCGACGCCCCCGGCAAGGTGTGGACGCCGGTGCCCGGCTCGCACGACTGCCATCCGGCCATCCGCGCAGCCATTGCGGCGGCCCACCAGGCTGGCGGCGGCACGGTCCTCATTCCCGCCGGCGACTGGTATGTCAAAGGCCCGATCGTGCTGCTGTCCAATGTGCGCGTGCACCTGGCGGCCAGGGCGCGCGTGCGCTTTTCCGCCAATCCGCGCGACTATGCGCGCGACGGCGACCATGACTGCGGCGCCAACGGCAAGCTGGTGCTCTCGCGCTGGCAGGGCAACGACTGCCTCAATTTCTCGCCGCTCGTGTACGCACGCGGCCAGAAGAACATCGCCATCACGGGCGAGGACTGGACCAGCGAGCTCGACGGTCAGGCCGGCGTGCCGTTCGAGGACGGCAGCGGCAACGGCTGGTGGGGCATGAATCCGAAAGGCGCCCGCCAGGGCAAACATCCGGACGCCATGCACCAGGGCCGCAACAACCCGCTCAATCCGGCGTCGCTGGCCGCACTGGCGCCCGGACTCGATGCCGCAGTACTGCAACGCATCGAAGGCGATGCGCCCGACTGGCGCAGCGACGAAAAATTCCTGCCGGCGCTGTCGGAAGCGGGCGTGCCCGTGGAACGGCGCGTGTTCGGCCTCGGCCATTACCTGCGCCCGTGCATGGTGGAATTCATCGACTGCGACGACGTGCTGATGCAGGGCTACCAGGTGATCAACACGCCGTTCTGGATCCACCACCCGGTCAATTCGCGCCGCGTGCATTTTTCCAGGGTGCGCATGGAGAGCATCGGGCCGAACTCCGACGGCTTCGACCCCGAGTCGTGCGACACGGTGCTGGTGGACGGCTGCTGGTTCAACACGGGCGACGACTGCATCGCCATCAAGGCCGGCAAGAACACGGACACGGGCTACGGCCCCACCCGCAATGTCGTGATCCAGAACTCGGTCATGAACAGCGGCCACGGCGCCGTCACGCTGGGATCGGAAATGTCGGCCGGGATCGAGCACGTGTACGCCCAGCACCTGGACGTGCGCAACCAGCACTGGCAGACCGATCCGCTCAACACGGTCGTGCGCCTGAAAACCAATATGAACCGCGGCGGCTTCCTGCGCCATTTTTATGTGCGCGATGTAAAGCTGCCCAACGGCGTGCGCACCAAGCCGGGCTTCTACAAGCCGATTGCCGGCGGTCCGGTCAAGGCGGGCACGGTGCCCACGGGCGGCGGCGCGGTGATCACGTTCGACTGCGATTACACGCCGTCGTTCGACCTGATACGCAGCCGTCCGCCGGAAGTGTCGCACGTGCACATCTCCGACATCCGCGTGGCCAACGTCAAGACCGAGGGCGGCAGCTACTCGTGCTACCAGGCCTTTGTCGTGCTGGGCCCAGTGGGCCACAGCTACAACGGCCCGGCCGGCAAGGCGATCCTGCCGGTCACCGACGTGACCATCAGCGACTGCGACTTCGGCACGCCCGTCAACGCGAGCGCGCCGTGGTTCGTGTTCAACGCAAAAAATATCTCGCTGCGCAACGTGGTCATCGCGGGCAAGCGCTACGACGACAACCTGGCGGGATAACCATGAAGCGACGACTTTGCCTCATCTGGCTGGCCGCATTGGGAGCCTTGGCCGGCGCGGCTGGCAATGCAGCGCTGGCGCAACCGGCCGTGGACCAGTACGGGCTGGCTGCCGCCGACGGTGCGGTGGAGCGCTGGGGCGCCATCGAGTTCACGTTTGCAGGGCCCACGGCCGGCAATCCGTTCGTCGACGTCACGCTGTCCGGCGTGTTCCGCCAGGGCGGGCGCGATATCGTCGCCGCCGGCTTTTATGACGGCGACGGCCAGTATAAAATCCGCTTCATGCCCGATGCGGTGGGCGCCTGGACGTACGAGACCCGGTCCAGCGCCCCGGCGTTGAACGGCCAGCGGGGCGCCTTTACGGCCGTGCAACCGGCGCCCGGCAATCACGGTCCTGTTTCGGTGCGCAACACCTTCCACTTTGGCTACGGCGACGGCACGCCGTACTGGCAGGTGGGCACCACCAGCTACGCCTGGACCCACCAGAGCGACGCGCTGCAGGAGCAAACCCTCAAGACGCTATCGACCGCGCCGTTCAACAAGATCCGCATGGCGATCTTCCCGAACAACGACGACCAGGTGGCGGGCCAGCGTTTTCCGTTTGCCGGCACGCCGCCGCACGGCTGGGATCTGTCGCGCTTCGATCCCGTTTTCTTCCGCAACCTCGAACGCCGCGTGGCGCAGCTGCGCGCGCTGGGCATCGAGGCCGACCTGATTTTATTCCACCCGTACGACAAGGGCCGCTGGGGTTTCGACCGCATGCCCGCCGCCGTGGACGACCGCTACCTGCGCTACGTGGTGGCGCGCCTGTCCGCGTACCGCAACGTGTGGTGGTCGATGGCCAACGAGTACGACCTGATGACGGAAAAGAAGCCCGACGACTGGGACCGCTACTTCCGCATCGTGCAGGCGTCCGACCCGTACAACCATCTGCGCTCGATCCACAACGCATTCCGCTTCTACGACCATAACAAGCCGTGGGTAACGCACGTGAGCATCCAGCACGGCGCCGCCACGGAAGATCCGGAGCGCGCCATCCTGTTCCGCGACGTGTACAACAAGCCGGTGGTCTTCGACGAGGTAAAATACGAAGGCAACTGGACCAAGCGCTGGGGCCAGCTCACGCCGCAGGAGATGGTGCTGCGGTTCTGGAACGGCGCCGTGGCCGGCTCCTACGTGGGCCACAGCGAAATCTACCGCGACGACGCTGGCAGCGGCGCTGGGAAAGGTGAGATATGGCTGGGCAAGGGCGGCACGCTGCGCGGGCACAGTGCGGCGCGCCTCGCGTTCTTCCGCAAGATCCTGGCCGAGAGTCCGGCGGAAGGACTGGAGCCAATCGACAAATGGCAGGAATATCCGTTCGCGGGCAAGCATGGCGAGTATTATCTCGGTTACTTCAACCGCCAGCAGCCTGCGAGCTGGCCGTTCGCGCTGTTCAAGACGGGCCTCAAGGACGGCATGCGGTTCAAGGTGGAAGTGATCGATACGTGGAACATGACCATCACCCCCATCGATGGCGTGTTTGAAATTAAAAAGCAGGACGACTATATGTATGCCGAGAAGTCAGGCCGCAGCGTGCCGCTGCCGGGGCGCCCCTACATGGCGGTCCGCATCGTGCGCGTGCCCTGAACCAGGCAAGGAGCGGTGAGTGAAACAAGGGAAGCACGGTAAAGCAGGAAAACCCCGCGCCGTGGCTGCGGCCATGGCATGTATGTTTTCAGCGGCATTGGCAGCGGCGCTGGCAGCGGGACCGGCGCACGGTGAAGTGATCGGCAAAATGGAAACGCCATCGGCGCTGTCCGAAGCGCGGCTGTCGTCACTGGTCGGCACCGAGCGCGCCGCGTGGCAGGCCTACCTGGACCGGTCGCGCAGCTTGCTGGCAGCGGACCAGGCGGCGCTGGCGGCCGAACGCCAGGAAGCCCCCGCGCCAGCGGCTGCTGCTTCCGCGCCCGAGAAATCCGGCAACGGCATGTCGCTCAAGCAGCCGGCCGCATGGTACGCCACGCCGGAAGCGCTGCGCGTGGCCGACAACATCGTCAGCTACCAGACCCCGGCCGGCGGCTGGGGCAAGAACGTCAACCGGAGCGGCCCGCCGCGCCAGCGCGGCGAGTCGTATGTGCACAGCGACGGCGGCGACCAGAATGGCTGGAACTTCGTCGGCACCATCGACAACGACGCCACCACGACCGAACTGCGTTTTCTCGCGCGCGCGATCACGGCAGGCGGCAGCGACGCCGCAAAGCAAACCGTTTATCGCGCCAGTTTCGACAAGGGCCTGAAATATCTGTTCAACGCCCAGTATCCCAACGGCGGCTACCCGCAGGTGTATCCGCTGGCCGGCGGCTACCACGACGCCATCACCTTCAATGACAATGCGCTGGCCAACGTGCTGGAACTGCTGGCCGACGTGGCCCGGCGCCAGGGCGACTATGCTTTCGTAACAGCCGATCTGTCGGCGGCCGCCGGCCGCGCGCGGGACCTGACCGAGCAGATGATTGCCGCCAGCCAGATCCGCGTGGACGGCGTGCGCACCGCCTGGTGCCAGCAGCACGATCCGGTCACGCTGGCTCCGGTGGGTGCCCGCAATTTCGAGCCGATCGCGCTGGCCAGCGTGGAAAGCGCACACCTGGTCGATGTGCTGATGCGCGCGCCCACGCCCGCGCCGCCCGTGGTGGTGGCGATCGATTCGGCCGCCGCCTGGCTGCAGCGCACCGTGATCGAGGACCGCGAATGGGTGCATGCGGCGGACGGTTCGCGCCTGGTGGCCAAGACCGGGGCGCCGCCGCTGTGGGCGCGCCTGTACGACGTGACCACCATGCGGCCGATCTTCGGCGACCGTGACCGCACCATCCACACCGACGTCAGCGAACTGACGCCCGAGCGCCGCAACGGCTACGCGTGGTACGTCACCAGTCCCGCCGCCACGCTGCAGCGCTATACGCGCTGGGCGGACAAGCATGGCGGCACTTTCAAGGGCAGCCGCTGACCGTTTGCTGTTGGCGCGCTGCGGGCGTGGCAAGCTGTCGCGTCCCGCCCGGCACTAAAAAAGAAAATTCTGGTGTAATATTACATACGTACGTATTATGTAATGCTGCACAGATCGGGGAATGAATATGGCGAGAATCTGTTTATCGAAGTCGGATGTGAAGCAGGCGCGCGACGCCGTGGTGGCGCAGTCGCGCCACCCCTCGGTGGACGCGGTGCGGGCAGCGCTGGGCGATACCGGCTCGAAATCGACGATCCACAAATATCTGAAGGAGCTGGAGCAAGAAGAGGGTGGCGGTACGCGTCCCGCGCACGTTAGCGACGCCTTGCAGGACCTGGTTGCCCGCCTGGCAGCGCGCTTGCAGGACGAGGCCGAGGAGGCGCTGGTCCAGGCGCGTGCAGAGCTCGATGCGCGCGAGCAGCAGTACATCCAGGCCAACCGCCAGCTCGAGCACGACCTGCGCGCCGCGCGCGAGGTGGAAGGGCGCCTGCAGACGGAATTGCGGCAGCAGCGGCTGGCGTTCAACATCAAGCAGGACGAGCTGTCCCAGCTGAACAAGGAAAGTTCCCGGCTGGCCACCGAGCTGGCCCATACCAAGCAGTCGCTGTTCGAGCAATTGACGCATGCGCGCAAGCTGGAGCAAAAGGTGGAGCATTTACAGGCGCAGCACCAGCACAGCGGCGACCTCGAGCGGCAACTGGCCACCAGCATCGCCCGCAACGAGCAATTGTCCGACCAGTACAAGGCGGCCGACGCCGCGCGGGCGCCAGCGGAAGCGCGCGCCCGCGAGCTGGAACTGCTGCTGGCCCAGGCCAACGCCAAGGCGCAGGCACAGGACCAGATCGGCGAGCAATTGCGGGGTTATCTCGACAAGATGGCAGGTGGTCCGTCCGCCACGGCCCTGGCGATCAAGCCCGGTTGATGTGCAGGCTTAGCGCCGGGTATCGGCGGACAGCGCCTCATCGGTCAGCGCGGCCCGTGCGGCCAGCACCGCCTCGATATCGCGCCGGATGATGTGTGCCGCGGGAATTGACTGGTAGCGCAACGTCGTCAGACCCGCGTTGCGCAGCATGGCGTCGCGCTGGGCATCGGCAGCGCGTTTGCTGCGGTGGGAGCTGTCGTCCAGCTCGATGACGGCGACCGGCGTCATGCGCCTCGAGCACACCACGAAGTCCGCCACTTTGCGATCGAAACGGTTGCGGTGCCTGGTCGCTGGCGTGGTCACCAGCGCGGAAAACGCCACTTGCGCCAGGACCACGCATTCCGGCAGCGCGCCGACCAACGCGCCGTACATCTGTTCTTCGAATGCGGTCAGCGGCCGGCGGCCCTGTACCGGCACCGTGTCCAGCGGCGCGGGAGCAGGGCGCTGGTTTGCGGGCGGCGCGTGCTTGCGCTGCCGGCGCTGCCTCGGCCGGCCAAAGCGGGCGCTGAAATAAGTGAGCAGGGCGCACAATGCCAGCGCGGGCAGGCCATACTTGAGCAACGCGCCCATCAGTTCATGAAGGAAAATCGTATACAACGGGTCCTGGAGCGCAGCTTGCATGGCGGGTGGGTCGATGGCTGGTATCGTCCGATTATATTGCATTTGAGAATTATTCACCTGCGCTGTCCGGCAGTCTGCCGTCAAAAGCCTATGCCCTGGGCCCGAAAGCACGGATAATGGCGGCCAATTCATTTTGAGCATTGGTTAGGTTATTCCCATGGAAATTAAGGTCAATTTTCTCGACAAGCTGCGCCTGGAAGCGAAGTTCGACGATTTCACGGTCATCGCCGACCAGCCCATCCGCTACAAGGGCGACGGCTCGGCGCCGGGGCCGTTCGATTACTTCCTGGCGTCGTCGGCGCTGTGCGCCGCATATTTTGTGAAGCTGTATTGCGACACCCGCAATATCTCCACCGAACATATCCGCCTGTCGCAAAACAATATCGTCGATCCGGAAAACCGCTACCAACAGATCTTCAAGATCCAGGTGGAGCTGCCGGCCGATATCTCGGCCAAGGATCGCCAGGGCATACTGCGCTCGATCGACCGCTGCACCGTCAAAAAAGTCGTGCAAACCGGCCCCGAATTCGTGATCGAAGAAGTCGAGAACCTCGATGCGGACGCCCAGGGCTTGCTGATGGCCAGGCCGTCGACCGAGGCCAGCACCTACATCCCGGGCAAGGACTTGCCGCTGGAGCAGACGATTGCCAATATGTCGGCCGTGCTGGCAGGCCTGGGCATGAAGATCGAGATCGCGTCGTGGCGCAACATCGTGCCCAACGTCTGGTCGCTGCACATCCGCGATGCGCATTCGCCGATGTGCTTTACCAACGGCAAGGGCGCGACCAAGGAAAGCGCGCTGGCGTCCGCCCTCGGCGAATTCATCGAACGCCTGAACTGCAACCATTTTTATGGCGGCGCGTACTGGGGCCCGGACATCGCCAACGCACCGTTCGTCCATTATCCGGACGAGCGCTGGTTCAAACCGGGCCGCAGGGATGCGCTGCCGGCGGACATCCTCGACGCCGCCACCCGCAAGATCTACGACCCTGACGGCGAGCTGCGCGGCGCGCACCTGATCGACACCAATTCCGGCAATGCCGAGCGCGGCATCTGCGCGCTGCCGTTCGTGCGCCAGTCCGATGGCGAGACCGTGTATTTCCCGTCGAACCTGATTGAAAACCTGTACGTCAGCAACGGCATGAGCGCCGGTAACACGCTGGCCGAAGCGCAGGTGCAGTGCCTGTCGGAGATTTTCGAAAGGGCGGTCAAGCGCGAAATCCTGGAAGGCGAAATCGCCTTGCCCGACGTGCCGCAGGATGTGCTGGCCAAGTATCCGGGCATCGTGGCCGGCATCCAGGGGCTTGAAGAGCAGGGCTTCCCGGTGCTGGTCAAGGATGCGTCGCTGGGCGGCGTGTACCCGCTGATGTGCGTAACGCTGATGAACCCGCGCACCGGCGGCGTGTTTGCCTCGTTTGGCGCCCATCCGAGCCTGGAAGTGGCGCTGGAGCGCAGCTTGACGGAACTGCTGCAAGGCCGCAGCTTCGAAGGCCTCAACGATCTGCCGCAGCCGACATTCGTCAGCAACGCCGTGACGGAGCCGAACAACTTCGTCGAACACTTCATCGATTCCAGCGGCATCGTCTCGTGGCGCTTCTTCAGCGCCAGGTCCGATTACGCCTTCGTGGAATGGGATTTTTCCGGCCACGGCGAGAACTCGAACGCTGAGGAAGCCGCCACGCTGTTCGGCATCCTCAAGGACATGGGCAAGGAAGCGTACACGGCCGTGTACGACCAGCTGGGCGCCACCGCGTGCCGCATCCTGGTGCCGGGCTACTCGGAAGTGTATCCGGTGGAAGACCTGGTCTGGGATAACACCAATAAATCGCTGCTGTTCCGTGAAGACGTGCTGAACCTGCACCGGCTCGACAACGCCGCGCTGGAAGCACTGGCCGACCGCCTGGACAACAGCGAGCTCGACGAATACTCGGACATCGCCACGCTGATCGGCGTGGAATTCGACGAAAACACCGTATGGGGCCAGCTGACCGTGCTGGAACTGAAACTGCTGATCCACCTGGCGCTGCAACAGTTCGACCAAGCGCACGAGCTGGTCGGCGCCTTCCTGCAATACAACGACAACACGGTCGATCGCAAGCTGTTCTACCAGGCGCTGAACGTGGTGCTGGAGGTGGAGCTCGACGACGACCTGGCGCTGGCAGATTACGAACACAATTTCCGCCGCATGTTCGGCAACGAGCGCATGGATGCGGTGATCGGCTCGGTGGATGGCAGCGTACGGTTCTACGGCTTGACGCCGACCAGCATGGCGCTCGAAGGGCTGGACCGCCATGCGCGGTTGATCGACAGCTACAAGAAATTGCACGCAGCGCGGGCCAAGGCGGCGGGCGTGGTCGGCTAGGAAGCAGAGCAGAAGCGTCGCTGGCCGGTGAATAGGGACCAGCGATGCTTTTCAGGAAGCCAGCCCGGCATCGCATTTTACATAATATAAATTATGCGAACATTCACCTGGCCCCGGAACATGGCCACGAACTCACTCCAGACCGGTCCTGGTCACGGCCGACGCCAGGATTTCGTCATGCCGTTCGTTGTCCGTCTTGTGCAGGTACGCGGCGGTCGTTGCGATGCTGGCGTGGCCCGCTGTTTCCTGCAGCGTTTTCAGTTGCACGCCGTTGTTTGCGTGGTTGGTGAGCATGCTGTGCCGCAGCCAGTGCGCCGAGGCCTGGCGCAAGGTGCCGGCCATGTCGGCGTCGCCCATGGCAGCGGCGGCGCTGGCGGCGGCGGCAAAGATTGCCTTGAGCGCGTCCGACGCTGCTTCGTCCGTGATGCGCACCAGCGCTTCGCCACGGCTCGACAACACCAGCGGCGTGGCGTCGGTGCGCACCGCGTGCGGCAGCAAACCGTATGCGGCGCGGTAATGACGGAATGCGGCCAGCATGTCGGGCGGCACCGGCAGGCGGCGCGGCTTGTTGCCTTTGCCAAGCACGTCGAGCCACCAGCGGCCGTTGCCCTCGGTGTAGAACGCGCCCATGTTGGCGCTGACGATTTCGTTCAGGCGCGCGCCCGTGTGGATGTAGGCCGTGAGCAGAAACCGGTCGCGCTCGCGGCGGCGGATGGCGGCCGGCGTGGGCGCGTCGCGCCGCGTGACCGTGTCGAGCGCCAGTGCCAGCGCGTCCTGCGACAGGTAGCGCGTGATGCGGCTGGCACTGCTGGTCTTGACGTGCTTGACCAGCGCGGCCGGATCGCGCCGCAGATAACCGGTTTGCGCCGCGTACGCAAACAGGCCCTTGACGGCAATCATCGCCTGCCGGCGGCTGGCGTCGGACAACGGCCCGGTAAACGGCCGGTACCGGGGATCGCTGCGCGGCCACTTGGTGGTCGAGATCCAGGCCGCTGGCGGCTCCTTGAGGAACTCCTTGTAGCCGTTGAGGTCTGCCACGCTCAGCTGTCGCAAGGTCTTCCCTGCCTCTTCGCGGCACCAGGTCAGGAAGCGGAACAGCTCTTTCTGGGTATTGGCGATCGATTTGGGTCCCAGTTCGCCATGGCTGATGAATTCGCGGGCAATTTCGCTGTCCGTCTGGGCATCGGTCATGGCGTCTTCGGCAATGGTGCGCAAGGTGTCCACGTCGCGGCGGCGCCGCTCTGCCGCGCCGATGCTATGGGCAGGAAACGGTTCCAGGTTGATGACTTCAAATCTTTTTGGGGACATTGCGAGGACACTAAAACTGTTTGAATGTACAGTGAATTATACAGTATTTCATACAGTTATCTAAATCGACAATATAGGTAGTAATGTCGAGTTAAAGCGCTTTGGATATTCGCCCTCAGGATGAGTTTGCGCTACCGGTCAGGCGCTGCCCGACCGGTAGCCCGTCACATGTTTAATCGAGGTCGGCCGCCGAATGGCGCTCCGCTACCTGGTCCTTCGGTTCGCCGAATACCCGGTTGACCTTGCGGCCCCGCTGCACTGCCGGACGTGCGGCAATCTCGTCGGCCCAGCGCCGCACGTTCCGGTACTCGTCCACCGACAAAAACCTGGCCGCGTCATACAACTGCCCCAGCACCATGCCGCCGTACCATGGCCAGATGGCCATGTCGGCAATCGTGTACTCGTCTCCTGCCACGTAGCGGTGTTGCGCCAGTTGGCGGTCCAGCACGTCGAGCTGACGCTTGGTTTCCATGGCGTAGCGGTTGATCGGGTATTCGAGTTTTTCCGGCGCATACGCGTAAAAGTGTCCGAACCCTCCCCCGACGAACGGCGCCGAACCCATTTGCCAGAACAGCCAGTTCATGGTTTCCGTGCGCGCACTGCCCTCTCGCGGCAGGAAGGCGCCGAATTTTTCGGCCAGGTACACCAGGATCGAGCCCGACTCGAACACGCGCTGCGGCGTCGCGCCGCTGCGGTCCACCAGCGCCGGAATCTTGGAGTTGGGATTGATGTCGACAAAACCGCTGGAAAACTGCTTGCCTTCGTTAATGCGGATCAGCCAGGCATCGTACTCGGCGCCCGTGTGCCCTGCCGCCAGCAATTCTTCCAATAAAATCGTGACCTTGACGCCGTTGGGCGTGCCCAGCGAATACAGCTGCAGCGGATGCTCGCCGACCGGCAAAGCCTGTTCGTGGGTGGGGCCCGCCACGGGGCGGTTAATGCTGGCAAAGGTACCGCCGGCCGATGCGGGCGCGGTCCAGACGTCGGGCGGTGTGTAGGTTGTTGGGTTGGTTGGGGTCGTTGGATGGGTCATCGGATTCTCCTGGGTGGCCGCGTGCTCTGGTTGTTGCACGCGAGCCAATCATTCTAGTCGATGTCCCCGCACCGCGCTGGCGCCCCGCTCCCGGTGCCGGTCAGCGCACCTGCCGGAACCGCATGACGACCGTCTGGTCCGCCGCCGGATCGTGCTGGGCACGTAATTTGTCGTGTGGCTGTGCTCCCATCGCGTGCATCGACCGCACCAGCAAGCTGCCTTGCGTGGCGTCTTCGAGCGTGTAGGCCGCATGTTTGGCGCGCGCGGCGGACAGCACCAGGTTTTTGTCGACCGCCGCCGTCGTGCAACCCTGGACCGGCACCGCTTGCCGGGTGCGATTCCAGTAGGTGCAAGCGATATGGCGCGGCTGTCGGGCGGACGCGCAGCGGGCCAGCGCGGCAGGCCGGGCCGAGGCGTAGCCCGCAACGCTGGCGGCAAAGCTGACGCCATGCCGCGCGCCGTATTCCTGCAAGATGGCCGCCACCGCGACCAGGCTGGCGGTGACCGCTCTGCCATCGCAGGCATCGCCAGCGTAACCGCTGGTGCTGTCGAGGACGATCACGTAGTCGTCGCCATCGACCATGCAGCTGGCGCCGGTACCGCGCCACCGGTCCGCGGCGCACAACGACGGGGCGGTCGCCGCGCCAGGTGGCGCCGTGACCGCAGGCGCTGGCGACGGATAAGGCGGGAGGTTGATAATCGGTGCGTTGGTGTTGGTCGGGTTAAAAGTGTTCACGTTGTTATTGTTGAGGTTAGCCGTCAATGTCGCACTGGCCTGGCTAACTGCGGTAGCCGCGGTAACGATAACGACCTGGTTGCTGATGGCGTTGGCGATCGTTCCAGTGTCTGGCGCCAGGGCCAGCAGGGCCGGATCGACGCGGGCTGCGTCGTCGATGCTCCTTGCAGTGGCGGCGTCCGCCAGTTGGCGTACCTGGCTTTCGTCAACGGTGGCAATATCGGGAAACTTCAGCGCCGTTCGGGCGCCTGGCGCGGTAGCGCCAGACTTGCGCTGCGCGGCAATGGCCTGCACCAGCAATTGCTGGCGCGCGGCCCATTCGTTGGCCAGGTAGACGCCGCCCGGTGTGGGCGCTGCCGGCGGCAACACCGGCGCGGGTTGCGTTTCCGTTGCCGATGCCGATGCCGTCGCAACGTCCGCCATTGCGGCGTAACGAGCGGACGTTTCAAACGTCAGGACATCGGTGGAGTGCAGGCCGCGGTGCCAGGGCGGTTGCGTGTCGGGTACCGGCGCCAGATTGTTTTCCTGGTCTATCTTGGCAATCAGCATGGTATCGACCAGCTCCGACAGGATGGTAAACCGGGTGCCTTCCACCAGGTTTTCGCAGGCGGCACGGCGCAACTCGATCAGGAAGACACGCGCATGCGCCGCTTCGGACGCGGGGCCATCTCGCAACGGATTTCGCCGCGCGTACACCTGTTTGAGATCCTCGTAACTGCTGTCGAGCGCCTCCTGCAGATACGGTTGAAACGCCAGGTAGCCCACGCTGACCAGTCCATACGCCTTTTGGTCGAGCTTATCGATCACTGCATCGGCAGGCTTCAGACTGCCATGCAACAGGTCGAGGCTGCGTTTGGCTACATGGCGGATGACCTGGTTCTTGAGGGTCTCGGCGATCACGACGCTGGCCTGACCGTCGAGGACTTGTTCCAGCTTGTCGAGCAGTGCGCGGACATTGGCATCCCAGGCCGCCAGTTCGATCAAGGCCTGTTCCTCCAGCACTGCACTGGCAATCGCCATGGTCCCGCGCAGCGTCGTCAGGTCCAGACGCAATGTATCGATCTGGCTGCTGACCGTCGCCAGTTTCAAAGCGGTATTTTGAAAGCCTGTGCGCAAAGACTGCGCACGCTGCGCCACATTGAGCTTGTCAAAATCCTTGATTTTCTCGATGCGATCGGCATCGAGCGCGCGGAGCGCCGCCTGGAGTCCGACGAAATCATTGCTGACGGCCTGCCATTGCTTTTGCACTGCAACGAGTTTCACGGGTGCCGCGGGCCGGTCCACGGACGCCGCGTCCGCCGGGACGTCAGGCTTGGCGGCGTCGGATTTGGTAAGCCGGCCCACGACCGCCCCTATTTTTTCGCCTTGGTATTTTTTCCAGATCTGGTCGAAGGCACACAAGGCAACAATGCCGGAGTTGTAGCCCAGTTCGCAGCTACCGACGTCGCCGAGGCGAATGCTGGCGACAGGAAATCTGGGATCGGCCGAGCCAGGTAGAGGATCGGCCATCGCTGCGCGGCACGTCTCCGCCACTTCCACCCGCTTCTCGATGGTTTTACTCAGGCTGCCGCAGCCGACAAGTGCGGTAAGCAGGAGAGACAAGCAGCATAGCGACGCACGCGACATGTTGATTCTCCGAACAGTGGGGATCCCTGCCGCTCACTATAAGCGAGTGCTGGGTGCGCAAGCGGATTAAATTGATAAATTACAAAATTACAACAAAGTCTGTCTTGCCAAACGCAGCACGCCTGCACGGGCATCGATGCTCCCGCCGCAGCCAGCGCCATCATTCTGGCCCGCCCATACCCAACCCCGCTATAATGTCGCCCTTCACAGAAGGAAACCGCCATGACCCTGCTAGCCCACCAGCTCGAACTGCTGTCGCCCGCCAAAACCGCCGAAATCGGGCGGGAAGCCATCTTGCACGGCGCCGACGCTGTCTACATCGGCGGTCCCGCCTTCGGCGCGCGCCATAACGCCAGCAACACCATCGAGGAAATCTCGGACCTGGTAAAATTTGCGCACCGCTACCGCTCGCGCATTTTCGTCACGCTCAACACCATCCTGCACGATTCGGAACTGGAACCTGCGCGCAAGCAGATCATCGAATTGTACGAAGCGGGCGTCGATGCGCTGATCGTGCAGGACTTGGGCATCATGGAAATGGACCTGCCGCCGATCCAGCTGCACGCCAGCACCCAGTGCGATATCCGCACCAGGGAAAAGGCCAGGTTCCTCGGCGACGTGGGCTTCTCGCAGCTGGTGCTCGCGCGCGAACTGACCATCAACCAGATCCGCGACATCCACGCCGCCACCGACACCCCGCTCGAATATTTTATTCACGGCGCGCTGTGCGTAGCGTATTCGGGCCAGTGCTATATCTCGCATGCCGACACGGGCCGCAGCGCCAACCGGGGCGACTGCTCGCAGGCGTGCCGCCTGCCGTACACGCTGTCCGACGGCGCCGGCCGCGTGGTCGCCTACGACAAGCACCTGCTGTCGATGAAGGACAATGACCAGAGCCGCAACCTCGAGGCATTGGTCGATGCCGGCATCCGCTCGTTCAAGATCGAGGGCCGCTACAAGGACATGGGCTACGTGAAGAACATCACGGCCCACTACCGCCTGCTGCTCGACGAAATCCTCGAACGCCGCACGGAGTTTACGCGCGCCGCCAGCGGCCGCACCACCATCCATTTCACGCCCGACGTCGACAAAAACTTCCACCGCGGCCACACGGACTATTTCGCCAACGGGCGCCAGGATGAAATCGGCGCGTTCGACAGCCCCAAATACGTGGGCGTGGAACTGGGCACCGTCACCCGCATCGCCACCGACCATTTCGACATGGTGTCCAATGCGCCATTGGCCAACGGCGACGGCTTGAACTACATGCACAAGCGCGAGACCGTCGGCGTGCAGGCCAACGTCGCCAAAAAACTGGGCGACAGCAAGGACGGCGAATTGTGGCGCGTATTCCCCAACGAGTCGTTCGTCGCCCTGCCCGGCTTTAAAATCGGCATGGCCATCCATCGCAACCGCGACCATCAATGGGAGGCGACGCTCAATAAAAAATCGTCGGACCGCAAGGTCGATGTGCACTTGACGTTGTCGGAACTGCCCGGCGGCGACGGCCTGCGCCTTGCGCTGCTCGACGAAGACGGCTTCCTGAGCGTGACCGATGCGGCCATCGCGCTGCAGCCGGCGCAGCAGGCCGACCAGGCAGCGGCCGGGCTGCGCGCCAGCCTGGCCAAGCTGGGCGCCACCATGTTCACGGCCACGGACGTGGAACTGAAACTGTCGCAGCCCTGGTTCGTGCCGTCGGCCGCCATCAACGCGCTGCGCCGCGACGCCGTCGAGGCGCATGAAGCCGTGCGCCTGTCCGGGTGGGACCGTCCGCTGCGCAAGGCGTCGATCGAGCCGCCGCCCGTGTATCCGGACACGCAACTGAGCTACCTGGCCAACGTGTACAACGACAAGGCGCGCACGTTCTACCAGAAGCACGGCGTGCAGCTGATCGCCGCCGCGTACGAAGCGCACGAGGAAGCGGGCGACGTGCCGCTGATGATCACCAAGCACTGCCTGCGCTTCTCGTTCAACCTGTGCCCCAAGCAGGCCAAGGGCGTGCAAGGCGTGCAGGGACAGGTGAAGGCCGAGCCGATGACGCTGGTGAGCGGCAAGGAAACCTACACGCTGCGCTTCGACTGCAAGCCGTGCGAAATGCACGTGGTGGGCGCCATGAAGCCGAACATCCTGAAATCGGCGCCGCCGTCCAACGTCGCGTACACGCCCATGGTGTTCCACAAACAGCGCCCGCGCGCCTGACGCGGCCACGGCCCGCATCGTGCCGGGCCTGTGCAGGCCGAACGACGGGCTGTGGTTTATCTGCCAAAAGGCATAGCGCAGGCGTCTCTGCGCGGAAAAGATGTGATAGCATTAATGTTGCCGTAAGGAATCATTGATCACATCCAACCGCCGAGGGGCCTCCAATGGGAACACCACACTACCTGTTCATCCGCGCCATGCGCGCACTGCCGCTGGGCGCGGCGCTGTTGCTGGCCGCTTGCGGCGGCGGCGATACGCCGGCCGCTGCGGGGGGCCGCACGGCAACGGCCGGCGCCTTCAAGCTGGCCGGCGTGGAAACCGCGCTCACGCCGGTGGCCGCCGCTGCCAGCTCCAGCGAACGGGGCGACCTGTCGGCCGCCGCGGCCATCGATCATGACGCGTCCACCCGCTGGAGCAGCGGCGCCGCGGACGATCAGCACCTGACGCTGGACTTCGGCCAGGTCGAAACCATCACCCGTGTGCGCATCGACTGGGAAAACGCCCACGCCACCCGCTACCTGCTGCAGGTGTCGGACAACCAGCGCGCCTGGACCACCGTCAAGACCGTGGACGACAGCCAGGGCGGCACCGAGGACATCACCGGCCTGTCCGCCACGGGCCGCTACCTGCGCATGCAGGGCGTGCAGCGCGCCACCCAGTACGGCTATTCGATTTTCGAGATCCAGGCCTACACCGGCACGCCAGCCCCGGCCCCCGCGCCCGATCCGGCGCCAACGCCCAACGATCCCACCCAGCCCGGCGTGACCCTCAAACCGGTGGCCGCCACGTCGTCGCCCGTGGAAAACCCGGGCATGTCCGCGACCCAGGCCATCGACGGCAAGGCGACCACGCGCTGGTCCAGCACCGCGCAGGATGGCGCGTGGATCCAGTTCGACTTCGGCGCCAAAACCGCCGTCGGCTACCTCAAGCTGCAATGGGAAAACGCGTACGCAAAACAGTATGCGCTGCAGGTCTCGGACGATGGCGTGAACTGGTCGCAGCTGCGCTACCAGGCCAACGGCCAGGGCGGCGTGGAGGAATACTTCAACCTGGGCGCATACGCGCGTTACCTGCGCGTGCAGGGCGTGGCGCGCGCCACGCAATACGGCTATTCGCTGTTCGAAGCGGAGTTCAAGTCGCCCGGCAGCGACAACAGCCTGCCCGTGGCCACCACGTCGGCGCTGCGCTATCCGGCCAGCGGCGCGGGCTGGACGCCGCTGCCCTCCTACGCCGAGCCGCTGGAAACGCTGCAGTTCACGCTGGCCGACGGCACGCTGGTCACGCGCTTCGGCGCACGCGGCCTGGCGCGCCACGGGCGCGAACGGGGCGAGGAATGGAACGAGATCGGCTACGGTCCCAACGAGACGGTGGATGCCGCCACCGGCCTGCCGGTCGACAAAGGGCCGGGCAACTACCTCACCTTCGTGCCGCAGTACTTCAAGAACCGTACCTGGGGCGTGGAAATCATCGACAACAGCCGCGTGCCCGGCGTGGTGAAGCCGCAGCTGATCGTCAACCAGTACACCACCACCGATTTCCTGCCTGGCGGCGTGGCGTTCTTCCGTGGTTTCGACCGCCCGGGCGTGACCGGCTACGGCTGGATGGCGCCCGGCGAACTGGTGGACCGCGACGTCACGATCTGCAAGCCCACCGCCTATCCGGCCAACGGTAAGCTCACGGTGCCCGGTGGCGTCAACGGCGCGTGCACCTTGCTGGTCAAGGACTATCCGGGTCACGGCGGCCTGAATGCCGACGGCCTGCCCAACGGCGCGAACGTGCCGGCGCGGCCGCTCACCGTGGGCGACGTGATCGAGGTGTCGCCGTCGATGTTTTCCACCACGGCGGCGATGGGCGCCGTGGGCGACAACGGCGGCATCCGCTACTACTCGTACGAATGGATCTACGTGATGGGCGCCGGCCTGCGGCCCTGGTACGGCGTGCAGCCGCGCTTGAACTCGGTGCCGCTGCCGGCAGAAACGCTGGCCGGCGGCCTCGGTTCCGTCTCGTACAACTACAGCGACAACGGCCTGTTCATGTTCCAGCAGCCGCACAACCATATCGGCATGCGCAATATGCAGCGCTTTGTCGAAGGACGGCGCCTGGTGCACACCAATTTCACCACGGGCGAGCATAACGAGCCGGGGAACGACCGCTATGCGGCTGCCGTGGGCCTGCAGGGCCCGCGCTTCAACCAGTCCGCATGCGTGGGCTGCCACGTGAACAACGGCCGCAGCCCGGCGCCGGCCGCCATCAACCAGCGCCTCGACACCATGTCGGTGCGGGTGGCCAGCATCGCCGCCGACGGCGTGCAGTCGCCGCATCCGCAGTACGGCGCCACGGTGCAGATGAACGGCGTGTCCACCACCGGCGCCACGCAAAACTGGGGCAATGGCGTGCGGGTGGCCGGCTTCGATACGCGCCAGGTTCTGCTGGCCGACGGCACGGCGGTCGAACTGCGCAAGCCCGTCGTCGCCTTCGACGGCACCACGCCGGCGGCCGTGTCGCTGCGGGCGGCCCAGCCGATGATGGGCACCGGTCTGCTGGAAGCGGTGCCGGAATCCGACATCCTGGCGCGCGTGCGTTCGGCGCCCGACGCCGACGGCGTCAAGGGCGTGGCCAACTTCGTGTTCGATCCCGAGTCGGGCGCGGTGCGGCTGGGCCGCTTCGGCTGGAAGGCGTCGAAAGCGACGCTGCGCCACCAGGCTGCGTCCGCGCTGCTGGCCGACATGGCGGTGACATCGCCCGTGTACCGCAATCTGTCGTGCCACACCGATCCCGCCGGCTGCGCCGCCGCGCCGGCGCAAAAAGGCGTCACCGAAGCGGACCTGCAGCTGATCACCCAGTACCTGGCGCTGGTGGCGGTGCCGGCCCAGCGCAGCCTGCCGAGCGGCTTCCCGAAAGGCGTGGCGCCGCTTGACGAACACCGGGTGGACGCGCCGCAGGTGGCGCTGGGCGCCCGCCTGTTCGACGGCATGCGCTGCGTGGCGTGCCATACGGCGCAGATGACCACGGGCGGCGGCCACCTGCTGGCGGAAGTGCGGAACCAGACCATCGCTCCGTATTCCGACCTGCTGCTGCACGACATGGGCGACGGCCTGGCGGACAATCTGGTCGAAGGCCAGGCCAGGGGCACTATGTGGCGTACCGCGCCGCTGTGGGGCATCGGCTACACCGACAAGGTGATGGGCGGCGCCGGCAAGGCGGGCTACCTGCATGACGGCCGCGCGCGCAGCCTGACCGAGGCGATCCTGTGGCACGACGGCGAAGCGGCCCGCGCGCGCCAGCGTTTCCAGCAGCTGTCCAGGGCGGATCGCGAGGCGGTGCTGGCCTTCCTCAAGTCGCTGTAAGGGAGGACCGCGCATAAGCGCGTAGCCGCACAGTGGCCGCGCGCGGTCCGCAGTATCGTGCTCCTCAAAACTGGAGGAGCACATCATGATAGTCTGGATCGTATTGGTTTTGCTGATCGGCATACCCGCCGTGGTGCTGGGCGTCCCCGCCCTGCGCCGCAGCCTGGTCACGCCGCGCATTTTCGCGCTGTTCAAGCGCATCCTGCCCGCCATGTCCGACACCGAGCGCGATGCGCTCGAAGCGGGCACCACGTGGTGGGACGCCGACCTGTTCTCGGGCCGGCCCGACTTCGACAAGCTCTTGAAGCTGCCGCGTCCCACGCTCACGGCCGAGGAACAGTCTTTCCTCGACAACGAAGTGCGCGAGCTGTGCGAACTGGTGGACGACTGGGAATCGTCGCAGGTGTGGCAGGGCATTCCCGCGCCGGCCTGGCAGTTCGCCCGCGACAAGGGTTTTCTCGGCATGATCATTCCCCGCGAATACGGCGGCAAGGCCTTTTCGGCCTATATGCACTCGCAGGTGGTGATGCAGCTGTCCACGCGCAGCGCCGCGCTGGCCGTGCAGGTGATGGTGCCCAATTCGCTGGGACCGGCCGAACTGCTGCTCCACTACGGTACCGACGATCAAAAGAATTACTATCTGCCGCGCCTGGCCGCCGGCAAGGAAATCCCGTGCTTCGCCCTTACCAGCCCGTATGCCGGCTCGGACGCCGCCGCCATTCCCGACAAGGGCGTGGTCTGCATGGGCACCCACGAGGGGCGCGAGGTCCTGGGCCTGCGCATCACGTGGAACAAGCGTTACATCACGCTGGGCCCGATCGCCACCCTGCTTGGCCTGGCCTTCCGCGTGGTCGATCCGGACGGTCTGCTGCCGCCGGGCGCCGGCACCGGCATCACCTGCGCGCTGATCCCGACCGGTCACCCCGGCGTCGTGATCGGCCGCCGCCACTGGCCGCTGGGCGCCGTGTTCCAGAACGGTCCCACCAGCGGCAAGGACGTGTTCATCCCGATGGACTGGATCATCGGCGGGCCGCAGCAGATCGGCAAGGGCTGGCGCATGCTGATGGAATGCCTGGCCGCCGGCCGCGCCATCTCGCTGCCGTCCACCAGCGTGGGCACCGCCAAGCTGGCCGTGCGCGGCACCAGCGCCTACTGCGCCATCCGCCGCCAGTTCAAGACGCCGATCGGCAAGTTCGAAGGCGTGCAGGAAGCGCTGGCCCGCATGGGCGGCAACCTGTACATGATGGACGCCACCCGCAAGCTCTCGGCGCTGGCCGTGGACCTCGGCGAAAAGCCGGCCGTCATTTCCGCCATCGCCAAGTACCACGTGACCGAGCGCGGTCGCGCGGTGGTCAACGACGGCATGGACATCCTGGGCGGCAAGGGCATCTGCATGGGACCATCGAACTTCCTGGGCCGCGCCTACCAGCAGATTCCGATCGCGATCACGGTGGAAGGCGCCAACATACTCACCCGCTGCCTGATCATCTTCGGCCAGGGCGCGATCCGCGCGCATCCCTACGTGCTGCGCGAAATGCATTCCACCGCCGATACCGACCAGCGCCGCGCGGAGCTCGAATTCGACGACGCCTTCTGGGGCCACGTGCGCTTCGTGATCGGCAACGCCGGCCGTGGCCTGTGGTATGCGCTCACGGGCGCCACGTCCGCTCCCGTGCCGGAACAGGCCGACGACGCCATGGAAGACTACTACCGCGCCGTCGGCCGTCTCTCCACCGCGTTCGCGCTGCTCACCGACATGTCGATGTTCGTGCTGGGCGGAGAGCTGAAACGCCGTGAGCGCATCTCGGCCCGCCTGGGCGACGCGCTGTCGATGCTGTACCTGATCAGCGCCACGCTCAAGCGCTATGAAGACGACGGCCGCCAGGAAGACGACGCGCCGTACGTGCACTGGTCGATCCAGGACGCGCTGCATAAGGCGCAACTGGCCCTGGACGGCGTGCTGGAAAACTTCCCGAACCGGTTCGTGGCCGGCGCCGTGCGCCTGCTGGTGTTCCCGTTCGGACTGCCGTACACGCAACCGAGCGATGAGCTGGGCGGCCAGGTGGCGCGCGCCATGCAGACGGCGGGACCGGGCCGCGAGCGCCTGCTGGCCGACGGCTATCTTGCCGACGACCTGCGCGACCCCGTGGCATGCGGCGAGCTGGCATTCGCGCTGCTGCCGCAGGTGGAAGCCATCGAGCAGCGCCTCAAGCCGGCGGTGCGCGCCGGCCAGCTCGACGCCATGCCGCAAAGCCTGCCCGATATGGACCAATGGAGCGAGCACGCGGTCACGCTCGGCCTGCTGTCGCCGGAAGAGCGCCGTGCGCTGGCCGATTTCGCGCGCTTCACCGACCTGTCGGTGCACGTGGACGACTTCCCGGCCGACCTCAATGCCGCCGCGGACGCCGACCAGCGCCGCCACATGATGGCGCCGGCCATCGTGCTGGAAGTATAAAACCGGTTGCACGGCGCGTGCGTTCATCGCTGCACGCGCCGCCGGTTCCACTCACAAATGTGATTAGATGGCCCGCGTCGTTGACACCTGCGGGCATCGTGTCGATACTCCCCTATCGCAGCGGGCTTTTCCGGACGTACTGGATGCGGTACAGTCTACCCATCGCGGCCATGGTCGCGGCTCCCGTATCTTCCAATTTCCCCAACACTGGTCAATACATGAAACTACGTCAGAACCTGTTCATCCCCGCCACCCTGATCGCCGCCATGTCCGCCCTGACCGCGCCCAGCCTGGCCGGCGCCGCCGAGCGCCTGACGGTCACCGTCACCCACAACCTCGATGCGGCCCGCCCTGCGGAGACCATCACCATCCCCTGGACCGAAATCAACCGCGCGCTGCCCGGCGCCCTGCTGCAGGCCATCGAGGTGAAGGACGCCGCCGGCAAGGTGCTGCCATACCAGGTGACCAACGTGGCGCCGCAGGCCAAGGATCCGAAGAACGAAGGCATCGCCTACGGCGATCTGATTTTCCAGCATGACTTCCCGGCCGGCGAAAAGAAGGCCACGTTCACGGTCGAAAAGATCGACAAGCTGGCGCCCGTCTTCCCCAGCAAGGTGTCGGCCCGCTATATCCAGGAACGCCTCGACGATTTCGCCTGGGAGAACGACAAGGTTGCACACCGCACCTACGGCCCCGCGCTGGCCGCGCCCGCGCCCGAAGGCAGCGGCAAGGAAGTGCTGTCCACCAGCGGCATGGACATCTGGTTCAAGCGCGTGCCTTACCCGATCGTCGACCGCTGGTACAACAAGGGGCACGATCATTACCACCATGACGAAGGCGAAGGCCTGGACATGTACAACGTGGGCAAGTCGCGCGGCGCCGGCGGCGTGGGCATCTGGGACGGCAAGACCCTGTACACGGGCGTCAATTACGCCGGCTGGAAAGTGATCGCCAATGGTCCGATCCGCGCCATCTTCGAACTGTCGTACGACGCGTGGGATGCCGGCGGCGCCAAGGTCTCGGAAGTGAAACGCTTCACGGTCGATGCGGGCCACTATTTCGACCAGATCGACAGCACCTTCACCTTTACCGGTCCGCAGCAGCTGACCGCCGCCATCGGCCTCAATAAAACCCCGGCCGACAAGGGCCAGGAAGCCAAGGTCGCCGCGTCCACCCAGCCGGCCGACCGCGCGCTGCTGCAATGGGTGGCGCAAAAATCCCATGGCGACTTTGGCGTGGCCGTGATCGTGCCCACAGCCGGCGAGAAGGACTACGCGGAAGACCAGTTCAATTCGCTGATCACGGCCAAAATCGTTTCCGGCCAGCCGCTGCGCTACTACGTGGGCGCCGGTTGGACCCGTGGCGGGGACTTCGCCAAGCGCGAAGACTGGCAGCAGTATGTGTCGGCGCAGGCTGCACGCGTGCGCGCGCCCATCAGCGTGTCGCTGTCCGCCGCCAGGTAATGAATCGACCGCGCATTTTGTCGCTGCCGGTGGCGCGCCGGGTCTCCTCGGCGCTGTTGCTGGCAGGGGGCGCCGCACTGGTGCTGTGTACTGCGCCAGCGGCCAACGCTGCCGATGCGTGGCATTTCACGTTTGGCGCGGCCAGGAACGGCTACATCAGCGTGCAGGCGGACATGGCGTACGACGGCAAGCGTGGCTTCGGCTTCGAGCCGGGCGCGGAGGTGAGCATCGCCGGCGCGCTGACGGCCGCCAAGCCGTTTTACTTCTCGGCCGACGTCCCGGAGGGGAACTACGACGTCACCGTCACGCTGGGCGCGGACGGTGCCGCATCGAACACCACCATCAAGGCGGAACTGCGGCGGCTGATGCTGGAGAACGTGAGCGCGGCCGCCGGCGCCGCCGACACCCGCACCTTTACCGTCAACGTGCGCACGCCCCGCATCCGGGCGGTACCGGGCGTGGCGGC
>JBEVMD010000562.1:0-2791 GCA_040508835.1 Duganella sp.
TGTAGCGCCGAGCTTGCTCGGCTGAGGCTTTCCTCGGGAAGGGCCCAGCGCAGCGCGCGGCGCGCTACGGGGGCGAAAATTCGTAGAGGTATTCGCGGCGCACGCGCGTGAGTCCGCACAGCAGCGCATAGCCGCTGGTGCCGCACACCTGGGCGATCTGCGACGGCGTCGGCAGCGGCTGGTGCCCCCAGAACACCACGCGACTCCCCACGTCGGCCTGCGGCAGGTCGGTGATGTCCACCGTCAGCATGTCCATCGACACCCGGCCGACCAGGCGCGTGGTCACGCCATCGACCACCACCGGCGTGCCGTTGGGCGCCAGCTGTGGATAGCCATCGGCATAGCCCATCGCCACCACGCCGATCCGCATCGGCACGGGCGCGGTGAAGCGCGCGCCGTAGCCCACCGCTTCGCCGGCCGGCAGGTCGCGCACGGCAATCAGCCTGGAGTCGAGCTGCATCACCGGCCGCAGCACATGCGGGATCGGCGCCTCGAGCGGAAAAGGGTTGGCGCCGTACAGCATCAGGCCCGGGCGTACCCAGTCGCTGCGGATCCCGGGCCAGCCCAGCAGCGCCGGTGAGTTGTTGAAGCTGGTCGGGCCGTTGAAACCGCGCGTGGCCGCTTCGAACACCTCGCGCTGGGTCTGGCTGAAATCGCTGTCCAGCTCGTCGGCGCGGGCCAGGTGGCTCATCGCCACGACCGAGCCGATCTTCGGATCGTTCGACAGCTGGGCCAGCGCGCGGGCGAAGTCGGCCGGCGACAGCCCGAGCCGATGCATGCCGCTGTCCAGTTTGAGCCACACGTGCAGCGGCGCGGTTGGCGTGTAGCGCGCCAGCGCATCGAGCTGCCAGGGCGAAGCAACGGCGGTCCACAGCTGGTGGCGATCGATCAGCGGCAGCTCGTCGGCGTCGAGGAACCCTTCCAACAGCAGGATTGGCGCGGTGATGCCGGCCTGCCGCAGTTCGATGGCTTCCTCGATGCAGGCCACGCCGAACGCATCGGCGATCGGCTCGAGTGCGCGTGCGCAGCGCACCGCACCGTGGCCGTAGGCATCGGCCTTGATCACGGCCACGGCCTTGCCGCCACCCAGGCGCCGCGCCAGCAGGTAGTTGTCCTGCAGCGCGCCCAGGTCGATCAGTGCGCGGGCTGGGCGCATCGTGCGGCCTCTTGTCCGGCGCGTGCAGCGCCGTGGTAACGGAACATGTTCAAACCTTCTGTGTCGATGGCCGGCGCCTGGCCCGCCATCAGGTCGGCCAGATAACGGCCAGAGCCGCATGACATGGACCAGCCGAGCGTGCCGTGCCCGGTGTTGGTGTAGAGATTGCCCAGCGGCGTGGCGCCGACGATCGGCGTGCCATCGGGCGTGGCCGGGCGCAGCCCGGTCCAGAACTGCGCCGCCTCCAGCGCGCCGCCCTCGGGATACAGATCATTGACGACCAGTTCCAGGGTCTTGCGCCGCTGCGGGTTGAGCGACAGGTCGAAGCCGGCCAGCTCGGCCATGCCGCCGACGCGGATGCTCTGGTCTAAGCGGGTGATGGCGTCCTTGTAGCTCTCGTCCAGGATCGTGGACACCGGCGCCATCGACGCATCGGTGATCGGCAGGGTGAGCGAATAGCCCTTGAGCGGATAGACCGGCAGGTCCATCCCCAGCGGGGCGACCAGCTGCGGCGAATAGCTGCCCAGCGCCAGCACGTAGCGATCGGCCTTTTCGACCTTGCCATTCAGGCGCACGCCGGTGACGCGACGGCCGTCGCCTTCGATGGACTCGATGCGGGTGTTGTAGCGGAACTCGACGCCGGCCTGGCGCGCCATCGCTTCCAGCCGCTGGGTGAACAGGTTGCAGTCGCCGGTCTGGTCGTTGGGCAGACGCAGCGCGCCCACCAGTGGCGCACGGGCCTGGGCCAGCGCGGGTTCGTATCTGGCAATGCCGGCCGGGTCGAGCAGCTCGAACGGCACGCCGGAGTCGGCCAGCACCGCGATGTCCTTGGCGGCGTTGTCCAGCTGGGCCTGGGTGCGGAACAGCTGGATGGTGCCCAGGCGCCGGCCTTCGTAATCGATGCCGGTGGCCTGGACCAGTTCGTCCAGGCAATCGCGGCTGTATTCGGACAGGCGCACCATGCGCGCCTTGTTGCGGGCGTAATGCGCGCTGGTGCAGTTGGCCAGCATCTGCAGCATCCACGTGTACTGGCGCGCGTCCATGCCCGGCCTGATCGCCAGCGGCGCGTGCTTCTGGAACAGCCACCTGAACGCCTTGACCGGCACGCCCGGCGCGGCCCACGGCGAGGCGTAACCCGGCGAGACCTGGCCGGCATTGGCGAAGCTGGTCTCCAGTGCCGGCCCCGGCTGGCGATCCACGACCGTCACCTCGAACCCGGCCTTGGCCAGATACCACGCCGTCGTGGTGCCGATGACACCGCTTCCCATGACCAGAACGCGCACTGTTTCACCCATGTCCAAGGCCACGACGGCCGTCGAAAAACCTTACTGCATCCCATCCGGCAGATTGGCTGCGTTTGCCGCCGGGCAGAGACGAAACCTTCAGGTATCGCGCCCAAACGCAGCACAGCCTGCTGCGCCCATTTTGGGCCAAACCAGCGCAAATGCCGACCCTGCAAGGCCCGCTGCATGAAAGCGGCAGGGCTTCGGGCCGGCGCGCAGCAGGATCTGCCATCGAGCCTGACAGAACGGTGAGCAACCCGCGTCCGGACCGGCACGACCGTGCCAAACGCGCGTCCCGGCAGCCCACATTGGAAGGCGCCGCCCGTGCGGCGCACCCTCCCCGACCGTCGAG
>JBEVMD010000569.1:0-2623 GCA_040508835.1 Duganella sp.
CAACGACGACGAGATCTTTCATATTGTTTTCCGGTGAGTGACAGACCTTTGTAGTATTGGGTTCGTTTGCCAAAGGAAAAGAGCCCGGCTTGAAAAATCCCGCTATCATCGGTCATCAACTTCGGGAGCGGAGCATGGCAACGTCAATTCGGGTGGGCATCGGCGGCTGGGATTACGCACCGTGGCGCGAGACGTTTTATCCACCCGACGTGCCGCAAAAAAAGGCGCTCGAATACGCCAGCCGGCAGGTCACCGCGATTGAAATCAACGGCACGTATTACCGCACCGCCAAGCCCGAACATTTTGCGTCGTGGCACGCGCAAACCCCGGACGACTTCATGTTTTCCGTCAAGGCCAGCCGCTACGCCAGCAACCGCCGCGTGCTGGCCGAAGCGGGAGAATCGGTCGAGCGTTTCGTCAACAGCGGGTTGACGGAACTGGGCGACAAGCTGGGCCCGTTGCTGTGGCAGTTGGCGCCCACCAAGCAGTTCGACCCCGACGACCTGGAAGCGTTCTTCAAGCTGCTGCCCGCCAAGCTGGGCCAGCGCAAGCTGCGCCACGTGCTCGACACGCGCCACGCCAGCTTCATGTGCGACGACTACCTCAAGCTCGCGCGCAAGTACAAGATTGCCACCGTGTTTGCCGACGATCCGGCGTTTCCCTCGTATGCCGATGTCACCGGCGACTTCGTTTACGCGCGCCTGCTCAATGCGCAAAGCGCGCGCGTCACCGGCTACACCAAGCCGGCGCTGAAACAGCTGGCCACGGCGGCGAGCCAATGGCAGCAAGGCGCCGTTCCCGCCCGGCTGCCGCACGTGGGCGCCGCGAAAGACAGCAAGAAGACGCGCGACGTGTTCATCTATTTCATCAACGGCGCCAAGGAACGGGCGCCGGCGGCGGCCCGGCACCTGCTCGGACTTTTGTAAATTGGAACGCCTGCACGGCTCTTGGTAAAATACGTCTTTGGGCGCCGGATTCGGCGCCTTTGACGTTATGAAAGTTTAAAATGAGCCTTTCTCACGCTTTCGCCGGCAGCCTGTTCGTGGTGGCCGCGCCGTCGGGCGCCGGCAAGTCCACGCTGGTCAATGCCTTGCTGGCACAGGAACCGGCGCTCAAGCTGTCGATTTCCACCACCACGCGCCAGCCGCGCCCTGGTGAAACCCACGGCAAGGAATACTGGTTTACGACCGCCGAGGATTTCGTCGCGCGCGCCGACGCCGGCGAGTTCCTGGAGTGGGCCGAAGTGCACGGTAATTACTACGGCACGTCGCGCATCATGGTCGAGCAGGAAATGAAACACGGCACCGATATTTTGCTGGAAATCGACTGGCAAGGCGCACGCCAGGTGAAGAAGCAATTCCCGCAGGCGACCGGCATTTTCATCCTGCCGCCATCGATCGATGCGCTCGAAGAACGGCTGAAAAAACGCGCCACCGACGAGCCCCATGTGATCACCCGCCGGCTGCTGGCTGCAGGCGGCGAAATCGCCCACGCTCCCGAGTTCGAGTATGCTATCATCAACGAAGAATTCGCAGTCGCGCTGTCCGAGCTGACCGCGATTGTCAGAGCGGCCCGTTGCCGGTTTGCGCAACAAGCGGCACGCAACGCCTCGCTATTTGCCCAATTGGGTATCCACGCTGAATAAAAGATTTAGGAGCTATATCATGGCACGCATTACTATTGAAGATTGTCTCAAGACCATCCCTAACCGTTTCCAGCTGACCCTGGCTGCCACCTACCGCGCGCGCCAGCTGCTGCAAGGCCACACCCCGAAAGTGGAAGCCAAGGACAAGCCGACCGTGGTGGCCCTGCGCGAAATCGCGGCCGGCAAAGTCGGTATCGAAATGTTGAAAAAGGTCCCTATGTAAGGTAGGGCCTGCGTTCCCGAAGTTCGAGAATGCCGAGCGCGATGGTGCGTGCCAGCCCCAAGCTGGTGCAGTAATGCAGCAGGAATGGCCGCCATCCGGTAGTATTAATCCCCTCAGCATTATTTTTCGGAACGCATACGTATGAATCTGATCCCTGCCGACCCGACTCTGAACAGCAAGCCCTCCCGGGCCAAACAGCCGGCCGCCGCGCCGGCTGCCGCTGCGTCCGGAGTCAACGCCGGGGATAGTACCGCCTCTTCCATTGCCGCATCCGTGCCACCACCCGCTCCCCCCGTGATTTCTTCGTCGCCCCTGGCCACGCCTACCCTGACTGCCGGCGTTGCATCGGTCACGCACCTGACCGAAAAACTGTCCGAGTACATGACGGCCGCCGACCTGAAAAAGGTCAAGGAAGCGTATCGCTTCTCGGACGAAATGCACCTGGGCCAGGTGCGCAAGTCGGGCGAGCCGTACATCTCGCATCCGATCGCCGTGGCCGAAATTTGCGCCGACTGGAAGCTCGACGCGCAAGCCATCATGGCCGCGCTGCTGCACGACGTGATGGAAGACCAGGACGTCAAAAAGGACGAACTGATCGAGCGCTTCGGCGCGCCCGTGGCCAACCTGGTCGATGGCCTGTCCAAGCTCGATAAAATCGAATTCCAGAGCCAGATCGAAGCGCAGGCGGAAAACTTCCGCAAGATGCTGCTGGCCATGGCGTCCGACGTGCGGGTGATCCTGATCAAGCTGGCCGA
>JBEVMD010000603.1:0-5047 GCA_040508835.1 Duganella sp.
CACAGCGGACGCGCATCGGCGCGCCGGGCGGCCGCGACGATGGCGCGGGAGCCGTCGGTGGGCGTGCTCCAGCCTTGCGGCGGCGCCAGGTCCGAGCCGCCCTGGCTGCTGATGCGGCGCAGGTGGTCCGGGGTGGGATACCGGTCGGACCACGTGCGCAGCTTGGGGTAGTCGCGCTCGTAGACATCGATCAGCGCGAGCAGGTGGCGCTTGCGGTCGCGTGCTTCGCCCCATGGCGAGGCGATCAGGCCTTCCAGATCGACCAGGTCGCTGTAGAGCAGCAGGTGCACCAGCGACTGAAAATCGTCGAAATCGGTGCCGCCGATGTCGGTGGAGACGATCACGCGTGGCCGAGGCGCCGCGTCGGCATCAGCGCCGCTCGCGGGCGAGGACGGAGGCGCGGACGCGGGGAAGGGGAATGGCAGCGCCGCGGCCGGGCCGGCGGCAAAGGCGGCGATGGCGGTGACGAGGCGGCGGCGGGTCGGTTGCATGCGATCGCGCTCCGTTTCAGGTGATGGGGGCATTCAAGGTGAACACGGTGCGCTGCGCATCGGACTGGACCGACAGGGCGCCGCCGTGCGCGTGCGCAATCTGGGCCGCAATATACAAGCCCAGCCCCAGCCCGGTGCTGCTGGCCGAGCCGGCGCCGCGGCTGAACGGCTCGAACAGGCTGTCCTGTTTGTCCGGCGGAATCGGCGCGCCGCCGTTGGCGACCGCAATGCGCAGTTGCTGCGCGTTAGGCTGGCCGACAATGTGCGCGGCCACGGCAATCGGCGCGTCCGCACTGCCATGCACCACGGCATTTTGCAGCAGGTTGGCCAGCAGTTGCGCCAGGCGCGCGCTGTCGCAGCGTACCGGGCGGTCGATGGCGATGTCGGCGTCGATGGTGCGGGCGGGATAGGCGCCGCGCAGTTCGGCCACCACGTGTTGCAGCGCGTCGCCCAGGTGCGGATCGGGCTGGCGATTGGCGGCCAGGCCGTCGCCCATCTTGCCGCGGGCAAAATCGGTCAGATCGTCCACCAGCTGGGCGATGCGGCGCCCGCTGCGCTCGATGCGGGTGGCGAGGTCGGCTACCCGCTCGTCGGTGGTGAGCATGCGGATCACCTCGGCGCCGGTCATCATCGACGACAACGGCGTGCGCAGGTCGTGGCCCAGCACGGCAATAAACAATTCGCGCAGCGCGGCGGCCTCGCGCTCGACGGCCAGCTCGGCGCGCGATTCCTCCGCCCGCAGCTCGGCGTCGATCTGGTTCGAGAGCAGTTGCGCGAACAGCTTGATGGTGTCGAGGGTGCTGCCCGCAGTCAGCGCGGCAGGGGTGGGGGTCGGGTCGAGGCCGCACAGGGTGCCGAAAAAGCTGCCGTCGCGGCGGAACACGGGAATCGAAAAATAACTCTGGAAGCCGAACTGGCGCGGGACGTCGTGGCCGCTGTAGATGGGGTCGGCGCTGACATTGGCGATCACCAGGTCCGCGTGGCTTTGGCGTACCCGGTCGCACAGGGTATTGGCCAGCGGAATGATGTCGCCATCGCGGAAGCCCATGTCGAGTTCGTCATGCACGGCGCACAGGGTGCACACCTCGGGGGTTACCCGGGTGACGCCGATCCAGCCCATGCCGGTGGTTTCGGCAATGACGCGCATGATGGTGGGAACCGACGGGATCGATTGCACGGCCTGTACATCGGCCGCGATGGATTTGCTCATGGGCACCTGGTCTCCGCGAGATAGGGAAAATACTGTTGCTCAGCATTATGCGCCAATTAATGCAAAAATGAAAAAGCTGTGGCGATGCTTTATACTGCCCACCCCTGAGCAAGCGGACAGATGTATAAAGGTGAGGGACATGAGTGACAGCGATGTGCGCGAATTGCTAATTAAGCATTTCGCGGTCGATAACGCGGACCCGGCAGTATTGCAGCAACTGGCGGGCATGGTGCGCGACTGGCTGACGCCCGAGGGCAAGTCGCCGTATCCCGTCACGCCGTTCGACGCCTTGCTGCCGCACTTTGCAGCGCTGGCGCCCCCGGCCGACGGCATGCCGCCCGCGCAGGTGCTGGACGACCTGCAGCGCACGGTGCTGGCCCACACGGCCCGCCTCAACCATCCCAAGTTCATCGGGCACATGACCCAGGCGCTGCCCTGGATGACGGTGCTGGTGGAAGCGCTTACCGCTGCGCTCAACCAGAACCAGGTCAAGATCGAGACCGCCTATGCGTCCACGCTGGTGGAAAAGCAGATCCTCGGCTGGATGCACCGCATGGTCTACCGCGCGCCCGATACGTTCTATGCCGACGCGCTGCGCGCCAAAGACCACGCGGTGGGCAACATCGTCAACGGCGGCACCATGGGCAACCTGACCGCGCTGGCCGTGGCGCTCGAACACCGGTTGCCCGGCACGCGCAAGACGGGCATCTACGCGGCGCTGCAGCAGTCCGGCTACCGCGGCGTGGCCGTGATCGCCTCTGCGCGCGCCCATTACTCGCTCAAAAAAGCGCTGGGCACATTAGGGCTAGGGGAAGATGCACTGGTCTCACTCCCGGTGGATGCTCACCACCGCATCGACCTGGCCGCGCTCGAGGACACCATCACCGCGCTCAAGCGCGACCGCATACTGATCGTCGCGCTGGTGGGCATCGCCGGCACCACGGAGACGGGCGCCATCGACCCGCTGGCGGCGCTGGCGGCGATTGCCCGCCGCGAACAGGCGTGGTTCCACGTGGACGCGGCGTGGGGCGGGGCGCTGCTGCTGGCCGAGCGGTTCCGCCCGCTGTATGCGGGCATCGAGCTGGCCGACTCGGTCGTCATCGACGGCCACAAGCTGTTCTGGGTGCCGATGGCGCAGGGCATGGTGCTGTTCCGCGATACCGGCAGCCTGAACTTGCTCAAGCACAACGCCAACTACATCATCCGCAGCAATTCGGGCGACCTGGGGCAGACGTCGCTCGAAGGTTCGCGCCGTTTCGATGCACTGAAACTGTGGGCGTCGTTCAAGCTGCTGGGCGAGCGCGGGTATGCAGCGCTGCTCGACCACGCGGCGGGCCTGACCGGCGCCATGCGCGAACTGATCGCAGCCCAGCCCGATTTTGAGCTCACCAGCGACTCCGATAATTTCATCCTCACGTACCGCTACCTGCCCACAGCCGTGCGCGACCGCCTGGCGCAGCTGCTGGCATCGGGACAAACGGACCAGGCCATCATGTTGAACCGCCAGGTCAACGCGCTGAACGCGCAGCTGCAGGAGCGCCAGAAGGCCAACGGCCACAGCTTCGTGTCGCGCACCGTGCTCGAACGCGCGCCGTATGCCGAGGGCATCACCGTGCTGCGTGTCGTACTCAGCAATGTGCACACCACGCCGGCCCATCTGCGCGAGATCGTGGCCGAGCAGCGTCAGCTGGGACTTGCGCTGGCCGAAGCGGGGGCGGGGACGGCATCAATTCGATGATCGTGGCGCCTTAGGGAGCAGGAGGGGGAGCAAGGCTGCGCAGCCGTTCGCGTAGGGCAACCACGGCCGGCGCCGCACTGCGGCAGGGACAAACCGTCGCACTCTTGGCGCCGGCGCGCAGACATCGCGCCTACCGGATTTTTTCAGGCCGCGACCACATCCAGGCCGCGCCCAACGCCATGCCGGCGGCTGCTGCGGCAATCACCCACGGCTGCTGCACTTTCCACAGCATGAACAGCAGGCAGGCGCTCATGGCAAGCGACGCGCTGAGCTTGGCGCGCCGGGTCACCACGCGGCCGTGGCGCCAGTTGTGGATCATGGGACCGAACAGGCGGTGCCGTTCCAGCCAGGCCGCCAGGCGCGGCGAACCCCGGGTGGCCGCCCATGCCGCTACCAGGATGAACTCGGTGGTGGGAATGCCGGGAATGGCAATCGCCACGATGCCCAGGCCCAGGCTGGCGTACGCCAGCATCAGCCACAGCCAGCGCGTGCGGCGCGACGCCACGCGAGCCGGATCTGGGCAGGGGCCGGGGGCATTTAAAGGCGCAGGCGGCGGTACGGCCTGATTGGCGGACTGATCATCATTCATTGCCGCCAGTATACTCAAGTTGACCACCTAGTGGACGCCCGAGCCGCCGTGCTCGCCCGGACCGCCGTCGATGCGGCGGCTGCCCAGGGTGGTGGCGTATTCGTGGGTAAACAAGGCGCCAAAGAAGAAGATCTGCGACGAATAATAGATCCAGGTGATCAGCGCCACGATGGAGCCGGCCGCGCCATAAGAGCTGCTGAAGTCGCCGTGCCCCAGGTACAGGCCGATGGCGATCTTACCGATCAGGAACAGGATGGCCGTCAGGATCGCACCCACCACCACGTCGCGCCACGCGATCGGCGTGCCGGGCAGGTACTTGTAGACGAACGCAAACACCACCGTGATGATCAGCATGGACAGCGCGGAAAACGCGTATTGCAGGATCTTGCCCGGATCGGTCGGATCGGCCCAGCTGCTCTGGAACGCGGCCAGACCGGCGTTGATGGCCAGCGACATCATCAGCATCAGCGCCAGCACCATCAGCAGGCCGAACGACAGGAACCGTTCGCGGATGAAAATCCACACGCCCGACGCCTTCGACGGGGGAATCTCCCACAGCTCGTCCAGGCTTTCCTTCAATTCCGCAAACGCGCTGGTGGCCGTGATCAGTACGATCACGCCTGAAATAATGCTGGCCGTCAGGCTGCCGTTCTGCTGCCTGGCGCCGGCGATGATCACCTTGAGGGCGTCGCTGCCCTGGCTGCCCGTCAGGCCGCCCAGCTCGGTGAGCAGGGCGGTGCGCACCACGTCCTCGTCGAAGAACAGGCTGGCCAGCGCGACCACCAGCATCAGCATCGGCGCCAGCGAAAACAGCACGTACAGCGTCAGCGCCGCGCCCTTGCTGGCAGCGCGGCGGTCGAGCCAGGCCATGGCGGCGGCCTTGGCCATCTGCGCGATGGCGGACAGGTAGGCGGACCAGCCGCCGCCTTTGACTTGCCTGGCGATACCCTGCCGGCGGTTCGCCACCGGGTCTTGCTGCTGGATGGTAGGTGCGTTCAATTGACGGCCTCGAAGAGTTG
>JBEVMD010000014.1:0-3164 GCA_040508835.1 Duganella sp.
GGGGCATAGACGAGGAAGTGGTGCGCCTGGCCGAGCATCGGCCCGACATGCCCCATTTGCGTCATCACCCACTGCATCACCTGCCACCTCTTGCGCAGGTCCTGCGGCAGGAATTTGCCGGTCTTGGACGCGAGGTAGAACAGCATCGCGCCGGACTCCGCGAGCGCCATGCGCTTGCCGCCCGGCCCGTCGTGGTCGACCATCGCCGGGATCTTGTTGTTGGGCGAGATCGCCAGGAACTCCGGCGTGAACTGCTCATCCTTGCCGATGTTGACGGCCTTGATGTCGTAGTCGATACCGAGTTCCTCCAGCATGATCGGAATCTTGCGGCCGTTCGGGGTGGTCCAGGTGTACAAAGTAATCATGCAATCCTCGGCAGGGTTGATCTGAAAGGAACCTCGAAAACCCACTGCGCGGTCCGCGGTCCGCTGTCGCCGTTCCGTTGCTCAGCGTACTTCCGTACGCTTCCGCTACTTGCGACGATAACGACCCGCTCGCTACGGTTCTCGCGGCCCCTTTAAATTAATCGCTGAGTCATCTTACTTCAACGGCGCCAGGATTGCTTCCAGGCGGTCAGGCGTGCCCTTGATCCGTTCCAGGCGCGGATACTTCAGGCCGTCGTGGTAATCGATCGCATAGGTCGTGTACAGGCCGCCTTTTTTGACCAGCAGCTGTATCGGTTCCTTGCCGCCCTTGGCGGCCGTGATGGCGGCGCGCAGCACTTCCGGCTTGTAGGCGCGGCCGTTGACGGCCAGCAGCGTCGAGTTGCCCGACAGGCCGGCCTTGAAGCCTATGCCGTCCCAGATGAACGACTCGAGCTTGCCTTCGGCGCCCACCGAGAAGCCGAGCGAATACTGGAAGTTGGCCGACTTGCTCAAGTCTTCCTGGGCTTTCAGGAACGGCGTCTGCTTGTCGGTGTACACCAGCTTCCAGCCGGCGCGCGTCAAACCGTCGAGCGGTGCGCCGGGACCGTGGCCTTCCACGCGGCTGCGCAGGAACTGGGCCCAGTCGTGCGGCTGCACGGCGTTCAGCGCGGTCACCACGTCGTCGAACGTGTAGTGCTTGGCCACGTTGACGCCGTCATCGACGCCAAAGAAGCTGCGCGCGAAATCGTTGAGCGAGCGTTTGCCGTTCGACAGTTCGCGGATCAGGGTGTCGGCATCGAGCCAGATCAGCTGGCCTTCCTGGTAGTAATCCTCGCCGCGCTGCCAGTTGTTCCACACTTGCGGACGGCGGGCGTTGACGATCGGATCGTACGTGGTGTCCTGCACCGCGCGCCAGGTGCGGCCGCGGACGTTGTCCAGGCGCGCGGCGGACGCGGCCAGCAGGTCGCGCGTGTTTTCCGCTTTCAGCAGGCCCGAGCGCGCGCCCAGCACGGCGCCCCAGTACTGGGTCTGTCCCTCGTACACCCACAGCAGCGAGTTGTCGAGCGGGGTATTAAAGTTGGGCACGTCCTGGCCGGCCGGGCGGCGGAACTTGCCGTTCCACGAGTGCGCAAATTCATGCGGCAGCAGTTCGCGCCGCGCCTCGTACTTGGCCCACTCGGTGAAGTAGCCGGCCTTGACGCCGTTCTCGCTCGACTGGTGGTGCTCGCGGCCGATGCCGCCGAATTCGTCGCTGATGGCGAACAGGAAATCGTAGTGCTTGTAGTGTTTCGAGTTAAACAGTTTATACGCTTGCTGGATCAGCGCGCGGTGCGGGGCGATCTGTTCCGGCGTCGCTTCCAGCTGCTCGGGACTGTCGGCCACCACGTTCAGGTTGACGGGGATTTTCGCGCCCGGATCGAGGTCGATGCGGCGGAAATAACGGCCGGCAAACAGCGGCGAATCGAGGAAGGTTTCGAAGTCCAGCGGTTTGAAGGCGATCTCGTCACCCTTGCGCGATACGGTCTCGAGCGCGGTGCCGAACTGCCAGCCGGGCGGCACGGTCAGGTTGGGCTGGATCGTGATGTTGCGGCTGCGGTAGCCGGCCGGGTAAATCGCCAGCGACTGCCACTGCACGCCGAGGATGTCGTTGGTAAACGTCGTGCGGCCCTGGCTCGCTTCCACCGGCGACAGGTACTGGAATTCGATCTCGACCGCGCTGGCGTCGGCCGGCACATCCATCGAGAACGCCCAGACGTCGAGCGGGTCGCGCTTCCATTCGAGCAGCTTGCCGTTGGCGCTGGCCTTGAGGCCGGCAAACTGGTTCAGCGCGCCGCTGGGGCCGTGGTTGGCCACCACCCATTGCGGATACAGCAAGGTCAGCTTGCCGGGCTTGGCCGGAATGGTCTGGCGCACGCGGAAAATCTGTTGTGCCGTATTGGTGGCGTCCACGTTCAATACGATGGTGCCGGGATAAGGCTGTTCGGAAATCGTGTCGGCCTGGGCGCTGAAAGTGGTGGCGAGCAGGACGGCGAGTGCGGCACGGGTGAGGGACATTGAAGACTCGGATCGTGATTGAACAAGAGAAAGAGTTTAACACTGCCAACCCACACCCCCAAACCGAAGCGATCCGACCGTGGGCGGGGTAAAAATAATTTTAAAAAAAGTCCTTGAAAGCCGTCGCATTCCGCCCTATATCGGACTCAGTGGTTGCCCAGCAGGGGACCACCGGAGAAACTCCAGCGAGAATCTCCACCCTATATCGCTTAACTTGAAAAGGATATCTACCATGCGTAATTTCGACCTGACCCCCCTGTACCGTTCCGCCATCGGCTTCGATCGTCTGGCACAAATGCTCAACGACGCCCAGCGCGCGGATTCGTCCCCCAGCTATCCTCCCTACAATATCGAACTGGTGTCCGATGACCAGTACCGCATCGTGATGGCCGTTGCCGGCTTCAGCCGCAGCGAAATCGACATCACCTTCGAGCGCGATTCGCTGCACGTGGTCGGCCGCAAACAGAAGGACGCCACCGAGCGCACCTATCTGCATCGCGGCATCGCGGCGCGCGATTTCGAGCAGCGCTTCCAGCTGGCCAACCACGTCAAGGTGACCGGCGCCAGCTTCGACAACGGCATGCTCACCATCGAACTGGTGCGTGAAGTGCCCGAGGCCCTGAAACCACGCAAGATTGTGATCGATGGTAGCGACAACGTTACCGCCCTGGAGCAGCGCCAGGCAGCGTAATGCCCATGTTGTGAGGTAGGACCCACTGGCCGGTATATCCGGCCAGTGGTGCG